>JAXMAC010000014.1:5780-45778 GCA_046350595.1 Candidatus Brocadiaceae bacterium
TCAAGACCGCACCGGTCGAATATTTTGCAATATGCGTCGTACATGTATTGATAACTCTTGTTGAGTCCTTCATAGTCGACATCAAAGCTATATGCATCCTTCATAATAAATTCCTTACTGCGGAGGACTCCGAAACGCGGGCGGGTTTCATCACGGAATTTAGTCTGAATTTGATAAAGCGTTATGGGTAACTGGCGGTAAGAATTAATTTCATTCCGTACAATATCGGTAATAATTTCCTCGTGGGTAGGACCCAGGGCAACTGTCTTTCCATGTCTATCCTCAAAGGTAATCAAATCATCTCCGAATATATTTAAACGTCCGCTTTCTTCAAGGAGGTCAAGCGGTTGGAGCGCAGGGAGGAATACTTCTATGGCACCCGCCCGGTTCATTTCTTCACGCACAATAGTAATGACTTTGTTTAAAACTAAAATTCCCAGCGGTAAATATGCATAAGCGCCGGCGGTGATTCTCCGGATCAACCCTGCCCGGATCATAAGCTTGTGACTGTCAATTTCCGCCTCAGACGGGCTTTCCTTTAAAGTAGGTATTAAAGTTTGAGACCATTTCATCTGTTTTTATTCCTTTGAAAAAAGATATATTCAAAAAACCGTGAATAAAACATTATAATTTTTTATCGAGTGCTTTCAAGGATTAAATATTTGACATATGGTATTTTTTAATTATAATTATTCGCTTATTATTCTATTTGTTTTCGTTGCGTATCGAGGTGTGTGATTTTTCATTCATGTGGTTAATTTAAACCGATTTTTCCATGCAGGCTTTTTGATTCACCTGCATGTTATGTGGTAAATCGTTGGCGTTTAATGGGTTGTTTTGTTGGCCTGTATTGGCACGATATGTGCTAAATTCATGTTTGGTAAATTCAAACTTTCTGTTATTACCATACACACACCCCCAACCCCTCCCAAGAGGGGATTCAGCGGGGTGGGTATTAATCTTGCTATATAAAAAGTCGCTGTAAGGCCTAATTTATCATATCTATCAGCGATCTAAGCAAAGGCATTGTTAAGTTAGAGCAGAATAATTAATATTACCGTGATGGAGGTGAAAAACGTTGTTAAAAAGAGTTTTTTTTGTAGGTTTAATCGTTGGCATCAGTGGCTTGATGTCCACTGTGTTTGCTGAAGAAGCGCCGAAGAAGGAAGAAAAGAGTGAATTAGCCAAGATTATGTCTGAAATAGATAAGAGTTACAAGGCGGTTGAGCAAATATCCGGATACTATAAATATAGCAGTAATGATTGGAATGTTATTGCTGAATCGAGTGCTAAAATTGTTGAATTAGCAAAGATAGTCATTGGCAAGTTTTCACGGCCAGATGATCGAAAATACCAGGACCTCAATAAGTCGATGCTGACAGAAGCGGAAAAGATGCTTGAAGTTACAACGCGTAAGGATGAAAAGGGTGCCTTGGAGGATGCTCAATGGCAGGTGCGAAGGCTGAGGCAAACGTGTGCCGTGTGTCATAAACATTTAGGGATCCATATTTATCCGAATTTATATCCTGGGAAAAAAGAAGAAACACAGCCAGGACATGAAGAGATACCGGAGCCGAAGGCAACAAATACTCCCAAAGACTGGTAAAACAAACGTTTTACAGAGTTTACGGGGGTAAGGAATCTTTAACTTTTCGACAGTTAGCATTGAAATTTTTGCTTGACTCGTTTTATCATCAATGATATATTGGCTGATATTTTGTTTTGGGAAATGAATTTGAATTATGTAGTACATAATTCCCAGAGCGCACTCTTGTAAGTGAGAAGTGGAAATTACGCCAGGTTTAATTCCGATTACATGCATAGAGATTAAGGGGATGTCTTACTTTAAAGTGTTATTCATGAATGTTATTTGCAGTTTTCAGCACTATGCTGCTGTTTTTAGGACGAAGGGAGGTGAAGCAGAAGGTTTGAGTTCCACGGGGGCTGGTTGGCGTGGAAGTGTTGTAAAATAAGCCCTCTTGTAACATATTGTAGTTTTGTGGTATAGATTAATTGTTGCACTGAAATTTATTCTCATTGTTGAAATGTATCTAAGGAAAAGTTTTTAGGAAAAGTGAGGAGGGGAAAATGAGGCTAAAAAAAGGAATATTTGCGGTGGCATTCTCGTTGTTCACTGCTGCAGTTGCGTCAGTTAGTTATGGACAATCAAGCCAGGGTGATTTATGCAAGAAGATGTGGGATAATTTCCAGGGAATGAGGGCTATGACAGGTCTTTCAGCTGCTACAGATGAAAACTTCAGTAAATTTTCAAGCTGTGCAAAGTCAGTTGTTGCAGACACGAATGCTTCGAATGAAAAATTTGCAACAGACAAAAATTATAAGGTTTTAAATGGCGAGGTGCTTTATCATGCCGGTGAGATTGACAAGGCAGCCGGAAACAAGGATCTCGAAGAAATTCAGGTGCAGTTTAGAAGGCTTACTATCGCCTGCAGAAACTGTCACAAAATCTATAGATCAGAGCTTAAGCTCGTTCCGTAATATATTTACATAATCCTACAGATTTATAATTGAGGGGAGATTAAACTATGAAAAAATTTCGTTTATCATATATAATGCCTGTTGTAGCAGGATTAGGATTAACTTTGGGTAGCTCAGCATGGGCATTAACACATCATGAAGCCGGAGATACCACAAAGAGTCCTTATACAATTTTTGCTGGCCTTGGCTTCGCTGTTCAGGAAAGCTGCTATTACTGTCATGGAAATGGTGGCAAGGGTACTGCAAAGGGTCACGAGTTTGGTGTGCCTGATTTCACAGATCCAAGTTATCAGGCTTCAAAAACAGATGAAGCGTTGGTAAAGCACATCAATGCTGGCAAGGGAAAATGCCCCAGCTTTCAAGGAAAGATGTCCCCGGATATGATTGAAAAGATGGTGGAGATCGTAAGGAATTTTGCAGCTAAATAGCTTGTTGGTGGTTTGTATTTTTTCAATATAATGTGCGTTGTTCAAAAATAAAAGGGCATATGAACGTAATACTTCATATGCCCTTTTTAGTTAATATTTAATTGTATTACGTTATCTTCCCATGCCAAATAATATATTGTTTCAGGCAATACGATTACGTAATCTTTACATGAAATAGCCGTTCCATCTGTTCCAGGGCAAATTGGTGCTCCTTCAGTGTGAGTCCCGCAACGCAATCTTTTGGTACCGTAATCTTATATCCCCTCATATAAGCTTCTGCCACAGTGTATAAAATGCAAATATTTGTTACGACACCGGTAACTATAACATGTGCAACTCCAAGACTTTTCAGGAGTTTGTCCAGAGATGTCTTGTAAAAGCAGGAGTAGTGGGTCTTTGTCACCACAAAATCCTCCTTGTGTGATTTGATCTGGTCGATAACGTGTGCCCCTTCGGTTCCTTTTAGTGCGTGGGGTGGCCATAACCTGAATTCCGGGTCGTTTTTTTTGTGGGCATCGCAACAAAAGATAATGGGAATGTTTTTCCTGCGTGCCTTTGTAATTTCCCGTTTGAGGTTATTGATTATTGATCTTGCCGCAGGAACCTCAAGGGTGGATCCTTCCTGAACGAAATCGTTGAGCATATCTGCGATAAGAAGGGCGTACTTTTCATCTTCTGAATGCTTCGGTTTTTTCATATACCACCTCCTTAAATCAGGCGTTTAGCGACTTTGTGGCAATTCTGAATTTCTTGACGTTTAAACGGTAAATCTGGAAAAATCTGATGCAACAACAATTTCGCCATGATAAATGTTTTTAAGCTCTGCTATCAGATGATGATTGTTGTTCTTGATTACCGCATCACAGTTGGGATAAATATGGGTAAGAATCAACCGGTCACATTGTGACTCGTGAGCAATTTGGGCACACAATCGTGGGGTCAGATGGCCTTCAATCCGTTGTTCATCCGGAAATGAGCATTCCAGAATGAGCGTATTTACCTTTTTTGACAGACAAAGAATCCCGTCACAATAATCCGTATCCCCTGAGTATGTCAGGGTCTTCCCGTTTTGAGATTCTATGCGAAAGCCGATACTCATGGTAAAATGTTTAAGTGGTTCAATGGCAATTTTCCAATCCTCGTAGACCATTTCTCCCCTGTCAATTTCCTTTAAATGCACATCGAATGTTTTCGGGGCTATACCGTCTTTATATACTGCGAGCAATCCTTCGTAAAATGCCCGTAAACCCGTTGGGCCTGTTATATATAATGGCCTGGTTCTTTTAGGAACGTGATACCGCATGGCGAATAGAATGGAAACAAGATCAAGCGAATGATCCATGTGGAAATGGGAATAGTACAGGTAATCGATATCCAGGCAGGTGACATTCGAAAGAAAGAGCTGACGAAGCGAACCTGGCCCTGTATCAAAAACGAGGTGCTTGTCTTTTATTTTTACTAAGGTACAGGGATACGCCCTTGTTTGAGAAGGCATGCCCGTGCCAGAACCAATAATTGTTAGTTCCATTTTACGAAATTGACGCCATCAATATCTCCGGGTACCGGGATATCCAGTGAATTCAGGATAGTTGTGGTAACATCCACAATTTCCAGAGGATTTTTCACAATATTTTTATTGTTAATATATACAAAGGCATCATCATAGGTATGCATACCGCTGAAATTGCCTTTGGCAAACGTAGTATCTTTATTGAAAGCACCCTTCAAGTCATAACCGGGTTTGGGTTCAATAACAAGGTCTGGCGCCTTGTCGAAAAATTTTCCCCGGTATATATCCTCACGTTTGTGTACCTTGTCAATTACATTCGTTTGTGTTTCCGGATCTTTCATTTCTGTAAGTTTGGATATCAGGGTATTCCGCAATTGCTCATAATCGGTACCAGGTTCTACACACCCGTTTGGTTCCCTGCCTTTGAGATTAAGGTAAATTCTTCCGGGATCAAGGCAGTAAGCCCTTGCTCCGTTGCCTATATCTGAAAGAGATTTAGACGGATTGGTTTTGAAATTTAAAAAACCTTCATTTCTTAACCAATTATTAACAGACACCTCTTGTTTTAATGTGCAGAATCCATGGTCAGATAAAAGAATAAGGGTGGCGTTTTGATCAATGTTTTCAATGATCTTGCCAAGGGAAGCATCTATTCTTTTATAATAATCAAGGAATAAGGGGGTATATTTTGGGTCGTTTCTTTCTCCATATTCCCAGAAAAAGTGATGGAGTCTGTCGGTCTCGGTAAATATTCCGATGAAAAGGTCGTAAACTTCATTTTTTAAAAAGTAGAGTAATGCTTGTGTCCTCTTTTCTAAGGTATGAACCATGTCGTCAAATAATCGTTCTTTCGATTCTTCGATGAGCTGTGTATCTACATCAATTTTGTAATCCATTGCTTTTAACAGGGGAACAATCGCGGGAGGATAGGTTGCGCGTTTAAGGTCTACTGCGACAAAGCCCGCAATAAGGATTCCATACATTTCAGTCGCTGGATATGTTGCCGGCACATTAATGACAATGGAACGCTTGTTATAGGTGCGGAGAATATTCCAGATTGTTTTGCTCATGATATGTTGAGATGTGGGAAAATATATATCGTAGGAATTTGCAGTCCTGTCCATAAAACCAAAAATCCCGTGTTTTGCAGGATTTACACCGGTTGTAAATGACGTCCATGCTACGGATGATATTGCAGGGTGGGTGGATTTCATTTCCCGCAGGGATCCTGTGGATATAAGCTTTGATAGCATGGGACAAATACCTTGTTGTGTCAATTTAAGTAAAAGACTGTACGGTGTGCCATCAAGACCAATAACGACTGTTTTTTTCTTCATCACCCACGCCTGAATTTTATATCTTTAATCCAATTTCCACACCTTCAGCAACAGCCTCCAGGACTGTGCGGCCTTCTACGGCATCGCCAATGGTATAAACCTCCGGCACTGCATCACGAAGAGATGCAGCAAGCGTATCGTTAGGCTGATGAAGGGTGGGAATTACAATATTGTCGAAGCCATCGAGCTTTTGATCCGGTTCTCTGCGACGGCTAATGATTATATAATTACGCCCAATTTCGTTTACCTTTGTATTGATGTGTAATTGAGCCCCCATTTTTTTAAGCCTCTCGCTTATATGATAACGCGGGTGTGCCGCCAGTTCCAGGGCAAGGACACGTCTCATTTCTATAAGGGTAATCTTTTTTCCTCTCGAAATGAGGAAGTCTGCAAGTTCACAGCCTTCCGGTCCGCCGCCAACGATTGCTATATTATTTCCCAGGGAATCAGCCGCAGAAAAGGCATTTCTAACACTGAGGGCGCCGCTTTCCTGCGCGCCTTTGATGCCAAGGAAAATATGTTTGGCTCCATGAGCAAGAACGACGGCATCTGCATTAAATTGTTTTATAGTCGCCTCGTCAGCCTCTTTATTCAACTGAATCACGGTATTCGTCTTTTTTACCTGATTAATGAGGTAATCGAGAAATTTTTTCATAGGTTCTTTTCTGGGCGCCAGGGATGCATACCGGAAACTCCCGCCGGGCTGCGCATCCTTTTCCCATAACGTTACGCTGTGCCCACGGCTTGATAATACCTGAGCAGCGGATAGTCCTGCCGGTCCGCCTCCGACAACCAATATCTTCTTTGGTCTTTCGGGTTTTTGCAAGTGAGCAGTCCCTTCCTTTCCAACGTAAGGATTGACTGTGCAGACAAGTTTTTTGTCGGAAATACTTTCGATGCACCGGTTACAACTCAGGCAGATTCTTATGTCATCAAGTCGTCCTTCTTTTACTTTATTTGGAAATTGTGGGTCTGCGATGAGCGTTCGGCCAAGCGCAATGAGGTCTGCCTTGTTTTGTTGTAATATATTTTCCGCCATCTGCGGGTCTGAAATTCTCCCTACGGTCAATACGGGGATTTTTACAACGGACTTAACACCCCCGGCCAGGTGAGCGAAGCATCCTTCTTCCAGATAATAGCAGGGGATGTTATAAAGGGCAGATGCATAATTACATGCAGAGACGTGGAGTGCGCTTGCACCAGCCTTTTCCAGAATTTTAGCAATTTCCTTTCCTTCCGGCAGCTTGATTCCCGTGTCTGTATATTCATCTGCGCTCATGCGGCAGATAATGGGATAATCTTTGGGCGTTGATTTTCTGATATTTTCAACAATTTCACGGGCAAATCGTGACCGGCGAGTCGTGTCTCCTCCATAATCGTCAGTTCTCGTATTTGATTCCGGAGACAGGAATTGATTTACCAGATAACCGTGCGCCATATGGATTTCAACGCCGTCAAATCCAGCCTTTACGGCACGTTCAGCGCCTTCGGCAAATTTGGTCACCAAAGACTTAATTTCCGCAACGGTCAATTCCCGGGGCACTTGTTTGGTTAATGGACTCGGAATTGCGGAAGGGGCAACCGGCTCTAAGTTTGTATAATAAGGTAACGCCTCCTTTCCTGCGTGACTCAACTGGATGACAATCTTCCCACCGGCATCGTGGATACAGTCGGTGAGTTTTTTTAGTCCAGTGATAAATTTATCATCGTAGATACATAACATGCCGGCATTAACCCTGCCAGCGGGTTCTACCGCAGTGTTTTCTACCGTAATATAACCGACGCCGCCAAGTGTACGTTCTTTATAGTATGCAATGATCTCTTCCGTAACAAACCCTTCTGCATTACACAAATGAGTTTCCATGGGGGGCATCACCATGCGGTTCTTGATAGTGAGAGTTCCGATTTTAAAAGGACTGAAGAGCTTTGGAAATGCAGTCATTGATTAAAAAAACCTCCTAACGTAGATAAACATAACAAGTTTCTTGATTTCAAATTATTTTACACGGTCTGAACAACCCCCGTTTTTCTTCTTACCGGATTGTAAAGGGTATCTCTTTCGACCGGGTCACGGCCAGCCTCTTTGATCAATCTGATGATCTCGCGGACAGACATGGCCTCTGGTGTTTCTGCTCCGGCAGCGTGGGTGATTTTTTCTTCCTGTATCGTACCGTCAATATCGTCAACGCCAAAGTAAAGGGCAACCTGTGACTGTTTGATTCCCAGCATAATCCAATATGCCTTGATATGATCAAAATTGTCGAGCATCAACCGGCTGATCGCTATGACCTTTAAATCGAGCATGGCCGTGGTGCTAAAATGACCTGTTAAATCGGTATTTTTTGGATGAAACGCAAGCGGTATAAAAGTCATAAAACCGCCAGTTTTATCCTGAAGTTCCCTTAACATGATCAGATGATGGACTCTGTCTTCGGGTGTTTCAACGTGGCCATAGAGCATGGTTGCGTTGCTTCTCAAGTCCAGATTGTGCGCCTCGTCCATTATCCTTAACCATCCCGCACCGTTCAATTTCTCAGGACATAACTGCTCACGGACTCTTGGAGAAAACACCTCGGCGCCGCCTCCGGGCAGCGATCCTAGTCCCGCCTCCTTGAGTACTTTTAACGTTTGGCGTACGGAAAGCTTTGCTATTTGAGACAGGTGTTCGATCTCTACAGCGGTAAATGCCTTGATATGGACATCAGGACAATGTTCATGAATTTCCCGGATCATATTTACATAAAAATCAAAGGGAATATCCGGGTGCAGTCCGCCGACAATGTGCAATTCGGTTGCTCCCTCCTCTGCGGCTGTCAAGGCTTTTTCTAATAATTCTTCCCTGTCCATAGCATACGAACCGGCCTCCTCTTTATCCTTGCTAAATGCGCAGAACTTGCACCGGTTCTTGCAAATATTGGAATAATTGACGTGGCGATTGATGATGTAATACGCCTTATTGCCATTTTTACGTTCACGGATAATATTAGCACAATGACCAAGAGGGAGGATGTCGTTAGACTTGAAAAGCCTCACACCGTCGTCAAAACACAACCGTTCGCCGTGTTCTGCCTTTTTGAGGATATCATAGATAGGTGAGGACTTGAATAACTTTTCCATAAACCCTTATTATTGAAAATGCTTATTAATTAATTTAATGTATAGGAATTTCAATATTGTAGAGACGCAAGATTTTGCGTCTCTACATGCGCATTTTTTGAGTCGCCGTAAGGTCTAATTAATTACCACCCGCGCAAATCTTCGTTTGCCTACCTTAAGAATAGAACCGGATTTTATCTCGGTATTTAAAGTAGAGTCTGTAATTGATTCATTGTTTATGCTCACGCCGCCCTGCTCAATTAATCGTCGTGCTTCACTGTTGGTAGCAGCAAAACCGCATAATACCAGGAGATGGACAATCCATATCTTGCCAAAGGTTAGTTCGCTATTTGATATTTGAACTTCCGGAATATCGTCTGGCAGGGCATGTTCCTTGAAAATACGGTCAAATTCGGCAGCAGCAGCTTCCGCCTCTTTTTCGTTATAATAACGGTGTACAACGGCCTTTGCAAGCACAACCTTTGCCGTCCGGGGGTGCGTATGACGATGGTCGAGTAATCGTTCGATTTCCTGAATACCCAGGCCTGTCATAAGCTCGAAATACTTGTGCATGAGATTGTCCGGGATAGACATTATCTTGCCAAACATCTCTCTGGGCGGCTCGGTTATACCAATGTAATTTCCCAGGCTCTTGCTCATCTTCTTATTACCATCTGTGCCTTCAAGAAGGGGGGTTGTCAATGCGATCTGAGGCTCCATGTTTGCATCCTTCTGCAGGTCTCTTCCCACAATAAGGCTAAAGAGCTGGTCGGTGCCCCCTAATTCTACATCGCTCTTTACCATGACGGAGTCGTAGCCCTGCATCAGGGGATAGATAAATTCATGGACGCTGATGGGAATACCGGCTGCATAACGTTTCGTAAAATCGTCGCGTTCCATCATGCGAGCCACCGTCATCTTTGCGGCAAGTTTGATAACCTCATTAAAGGTCATCTTTTCAAACCATGTGCTGTTGTATATCACTTCTGTCGTGTTCAGATCAAGAATCTTGCCTGCTTGTGAGAGATAGGTCTTTGCATTTTCTAAAACCTTTTCATAGGTAATCATGGGTCGGGTCTTATTGACTCCTGATGGGTCGCCAACCGTTGCCGTATAATCGCCGATAATAAGGATGGCAGTGTGCCCAAGTGATTGAAAAGCGCGCAATTTATGGATGGGAATGGCGTTCCCTATGTGTATGTCGGGGGCGGTCGGGTCAAGCCCTAATTTTACCCTGAGCGGTTTGTTTTCCTGGTGCGACTTTTTTAGTTTTTTGGTTAATTCTTCTTTTGTGACAATATCTACTGTACCACGCAGTAGAATGTCCAATTGTTCTTCTACATCTCTGAACATAGCTCCTCCGGTGTATCACTCATGAGTGATGAATAGCTCAAATTAAAATACCGGCACCTTTCCATCTAAAAAAAATTTAAAATACAATAAAAAAACAAGGGTTAGTGAATTATGGAGAATATGAACAACAACCGAGGCTGCGAGGGTCTGTGTCCTTTCATATAAATTACCCAGGAGCATTCCTAGAATAAAAATCTGTAAAAAAGCAAATGCATCCATGTGGACAGCAGCGAAGAGGGCAGAGCTTACCAGTGTTGCATATTGCCCTCCCATGTAATTTCTCAATGCCGATTGCAGAAATCCACGGAATAAAATTTCCTCTACAACTGGCGCTACAACAATTCCAAAGGATACCAAACTGAATAAGACAAAGAAAGACCTTTCTCCTAATACCCATTGTACAACATCCTGCATCTCCGGCATTATTCCATAATAAGTTGAGAGGAGGTTGATGATAAAACCTGCCAGAATAATTATGGGAAGCGTAATCAGGTATTTTTTAATGCCAAGCTTTATATTGCCTGATAGGTTTGCAACGGTAAGACCCAGAGCAGCAACTGATTGGCCATATTTTATCCGAACGATATAGAACACATAGGAACAAATAAGCACGTTAATGAAAAATGAGACAAAGAGCACCACGTAACGATATCCAACGGTGTAGGTGGTGGCAGCGTGACCGGAAAATGTATAAATAGCCCGTGTAATCAGAGGCATTCCGACAAACATAAGGAGCATATAGAAAAAAAAGACTTTTATGGCATCCGTTATATTCCATCGAGTGTTAAACACTGTTCTTTTGCGAATCTTTGCAGTGTCAGCCTTTAATAATTTGAATAAATACTTCTCTGTGTCGTGGTCCATCAAATTCACAAAAGTAAATGCCTTGCCATGTCCCTCGTATCAATCTTCCTTCCGAAATGGGTATAGATACAGAAGAACCCACGAGCGTTGATTTTATATGGGCTGCGGAGTTTCCCTCGCCATGGGTATAGTTGCCATTCCAGGGGACTATGTTATCAAGTTTGTTGAGAATATCTTTCCGTACAGAAGGGTCAGCATTTTCATTGATCGTAACGCCAGCCGTAGTATGTGGTATGTATACATAACACATGCCTTCTTTTGTTTCTGATTTTTGTACAATTTCACTAACTGCTTGTGTTATATCAATAAATTCGCTTCTTGAATGTGTTTTTATGGATATTTTTTCCATTTTCGAAATTTATGTAGTCTCTGCGCTCTTTGCGAAGTCTGGATAGAATATTACAATTTATAAGTAAATATAGTATCGTAATAGTTAGAGGCGATTTTGTCAAATCTAATTGTTTTTCCGGGGGGATACGAATAATTTTGACTTTTATTTTATGATTAGAATTGTATAATATGTCCTTTTTGTTATTATGAATAGGTTTTTTTGACGTCATTTCATTAATAGGAACGAAGAGAAATATGAAAAAGAGAATTATGCGTTTTGCAGCGCCCTTAGTTTTCCTGATATGTACGACTTTATTACAAAACCTTTTTGCTGAACAGTGGAGTACAAATCAAGACAATATTGCAAAAACTGCAGTGGATACATGGAAGACCGAAACGGTGGTATCGTTAAGTAATAATCTTTATCTCTCTTCAAGGACAATTGCGACAGATTCGGATGGACGCCCTCACATTGTCTATTGCAAAGACAGTCGCCTTTACCACGCGTACCATGATGGAACTCAGTGGCAATACGAGAAAGTTGATGAATCCACTTTCGTAGATCGCGGCGCATCAATTGCGGTAGATACATTTAACAACGTGCACATAAGTTATTATGACACGACGAATGCAGATCTCTGGTATGCAGTTAAAAAATCGGGGAAGTGGTTAACAGAAAAGGTAGATGATACGGTATTGATTACCGGTAGTTTGTCCTCTATAGCGGTAGATAAGGACGGCAATCCCCACATTGGTTATTGTGTGTTTGATTTTGTCAGCAAAGGCGGTATCAGGTATGCAAAAAAAGTGTCGGGGAAATGGTCAACAGAACCGGTGGATGGCGGCTGGAATTCTTTAGCACAAAGTGTCTGTTTAGGAGTAGATGGGGATGGTAAGGCGCACATCAGTTATCTTGACGGTGCGAATTATGACGTTAAATATGCGACCAATGTAACGGGAACATGGGAAAAAGAAATAGTTGATGGTAATGGGTTTGTAGCGCTGCAAAGTTCTATAGCGGTAGACAAAAATGGCAAGGCGTACATTATTTATACAAACAGTTCCATTTTTGACATCAAGTATGCAACCAACGCATCAGGGTCATGGGTAACAGAAAAGGTGTTTGGTGGGGCAATTGCCACGTTTCTCTCCATAGCAGTTGACGGCAATAGCAAGTCGCACGTCAGCTATTATGCTGTGGGTAGTGATGGTGGCGGGGATCTTGTCTATGCAAACAACACAGGAAATGCATGGATAGCTGAAACTGTTGATAGCATAGGAAATGTTGGTTTGTATTCTTCCATAGCGGTGGATGCAAGTAACAATGTCCACATTGATTATTATGATGTAACGCAGAGTATTCTTAAACATGCAACGAAAACTACGGACGCTGTTACTCAACCAACCGTGAAAACGGGTAAAGCAACAAAAGTAACTGTTGGTTCGGCAGTGCTGAACGGAACAGCGAATGCGCAGGGAGCAACAACAAAGGTGTGGTTTGAGTACGGCACGACCATCGGTGTATATAAGAAAAAGTCGATTAACAAAATGGTAAACGGAAAGATAAACAAGAAGATAAGCGCCAGCATAAAAAAATTATCTCCCGGAACGAAGTATTATTACAGGATTGCGGCACAGAACAAGGCAGGAACATCGTACGGGAGTGAGAAATCATTTTCGACAAAATAAGTTGCCCCTTTTCCTTGCAATAGGTATGGGTGGTTTATAGTATTACTGTGCGAAAACTTCTTTTTTGGGTAAATTTTCACAATCCCATTTCTTCTTATCAGGATGTGAAGTTTGTTTATGAGGGAAAGATTGCTTCACTCCACCTGTCTGTGCGTGACCCTGCCTGCCGCGCTGCGGCGCAGGCAGGGTGCACGCACAGGCTCGCAAAGACAACGTGTTGTGCGCCATCAAAGCGCATAGAAAATTTAACCCTGACAGGGTTGTGTCATCGCGAGGGTCTTTTCCGAAGTAGAGACGCAAAAATCTTGCGTCTCTACAGCTTTCACAAGAGAATTGGTTGCGGCTGTGCTGCGCTGTGTAATTGTTTTTATCTGTGAAATCTGTGCAATCTGTGGTTTCTGTAGTTTTTTCCAGTCATCAAACGTCACTTTAGTTGTGGCGTAGCCTCGCTAACCCAATAAATAGAAACTTTACGTACTGGCCATCGGGATTAAATTCTTTCGTATACCCACACCTTTCCGCCGTCTCTTATTTCATCTATTCTCTTTACAAGTCTTTTCTTATAGAGATTCAGGAGCCTTGTGCCACTCGTATTTGCCGCGAGTTTCATGGCTTCCGAGAGTCCCTTTGCGGTTATCCGCTCTTTCTTAAGGATTAACTGCAATGTTTCTTTAAGATAATTGTTCAAACTGCCCAAAAGCATTTTCTTGCCGTCTTTCAACCCTGCCATAATGGCGAGGTCTTTTCGCTCCAGAGCAACCTCGATGTTTTCCTTCTGATTTTCATTAAGTTCTGTAAGGGTAATGTATTTATCTCCGTATTCCCCGCTCAGAAGCCTCGATATGAGCTTTGCCACGATTTCATCAGCACAGGAAAAATCAATGATTCCTATTCTTGAAAAATCAAGGGCAACAATTTCTCCCTCGCTTTCTTTTGAAATATCATGCTCAACACGCTCTCGTATCACCTGACCCGAGTGCCTCGTAACCAGATCATTTGAGCCATTTTTCAGCTCTTCTTTGAGAATTGTATACAGGTTATAGGTACGCATACATTTAAAATCAATAACAACCCTGTCTGTGGAGTTTATAATACTATCTTGTAAAAGCTTCTTTTTTGCAAGTTTCTTAACACACCCCTTAATTCCCTCTTGATAGAGGGGACTTGGTTGCGGCTTTGCTGTGTTATGAAATCTGTGTTTTAAGTTTTTAGCTGCTTCGTAAACCTGCTTTATTCATGCAGCATTTTTTGTACTTCTTTCCACTCCCGCAGAGACACGGCGCATTTCTGCTGGTTTTTTCGGCAGCTTTTATAGATTCCTGTGTTGTCTCTGTAAGTTCTGCATATTCATCCTCAAATGCACGTGACTTTTCTTCCATGTGCATAGCGCGATAAAGATTAATTATTCGCTCAAGTACCTCTACTGTATCGGCTTTACCTTTTACCATTTTATATGCCTTTATGAAATACTCCTCTGCCGCCTTATGCTCGCCGAGGCTGTTCATTGCGTCGCCGGCACTTATAACGACCCATGCATCATTGGGAAATTTCTGCAGATTCTCTTTCACCTGTCTGATAGCGTCTTCCCGTCTGCCCGCAGCCGCAAGGATACAACCAACATGTTGCAGCAATTCATCGGGACGCTCAGCAAACTGAGCAAACCATCGTCCAAGATTTATTGCTTCATCCACCAAACCGTGAGCGGGAAAATCAAAGATAATATTGCATAAGAATTCATCAATGCTATCAGAAACAATCTGCCGGACTTCATGAAAGAGCGTACTATTTGGTGTGCCATCATCCTTGAGAAAATCATGATACAATTTTTTACATTTTTCATAGGTACACTGGAATACTTCACGGTCAAGCTTATCTCTGCTATCTTCATAGGTATTGATAATGTCATCAACAAGATCAGCCAAAATCTCAGGATTCTTTTCATGGATAAGGTGCCTTTCCCAGAGTTCTGAGATGACCGTGTAACAAAAATCATAGACATGTGATGACCACACATGCGCCAATCTACTGGGCGATTTAATTTCTGATGCAACCTCTTTAAATTTATCTATGGTAATATTGATTCCGAAAGTATTGAGTTTATCCAGTATTTCTGTATCAGACATTTTTTTTATATCGTATTCCGTATACGTTGCCATTTAAGTTTCCTTTCCGCTTTTTTATCTTTGCGTTTTTCAATTCGAATGTAAAATTTTCTCCCCTGCCTCCATCTCCTTAGCTTTCTTTGCATATATTCCTCAGTACCATTTGCAATTCTATTGTAAACGGTCGAATAAATTTTCAAATGCACCCGTAAAATTCAACCTTTTCATACCGCTCCTCTGTCCACTCCCATATTGAGACATCGTATTTATCGGATCTATTTATGTCTTCCGACTCGTAGCCATAGTCATGTGCTATTTCCTCAAAAGCCCTTTTCGCTTCTTCCAATGAATCAAAATAGTTGACCTCGCTTGTTATGCCTCTGTCTACTACAACAACCAGATGTTTTGCTTCGCATGGCTGCGGCAATTGATAGGTAATGACATCACTATTCTTAGTGGCAGATTTTTTAGTATTCTTATTCATGTTTTATTACCTAGATTAAATAATTCCATATTCTTTACACTTGCTTATTATGTAATCTTTGTTTTTACATTTTTCCAATATTTCATAATTATTTTTAAGGGGTGCTATTCTATTTAATGAAATGCTCTTTTGATACAAGTGTTCAACTAAAATGGTAGGAACAAAATATAATTCAAAGGAATCCTGACCTGTTGGATGAAGGCCAATAATTACATCCGAAGTTTTTGTTGATTGCGTATATATTCTTCCCTCTCCAATTTATAAGTTCTGTCAACGCCACCTCGTGTGCCTCCTGTAAATTTTATATTTTCAGAAGCAGTTTTTACTTGAGCGCGAATAATATTCTCAGTTTCATCCTTTTCTTTGAAGACGATAACAATATCGTATGGAGATAATGGTAAATCCACAAGAGAAACATTTTGGTATTTTTTCATTAATATACCGACCACTATGTGTTCATTAGCAAACCATTATTTGAAATTAAAAAAATAATCTCTCTCAATAGAAAATTTCTCGCATAACTTTTCTAATTCATCTATAAATTTTTCACTTTCACTTGTAGTAATTGATATTTTAATAGTTAATATTTCCGGTTCTGATTCGGTTTCAATGACTTTTTTAATGGTTTCCATAACAGTTATTTAAAAATTAAACTCCTTTCTTTATTTCTATTTTCTAAAACCAAATTTTTATAATCATCAAAAACAGATTTTATCGTAATAAATTTCATCTCATTTTTAATGTTTTGAAATGTAGAAACATTCATTTTAGTCTTAAATAAACTTTCCTTGCTCTCTTCTGCTACTATATAAAAGGTGGTTTTGAAATTTTTCAGCTCGTTAGCCCGAATTAATGCCATTGAAATTTGTGTGGAGAACTCAACATCAAAAGTTAAGTATGGAAATCTATCCTTAAACCAAATGACATCAATTTGCTTAACCGTATTCAGAATATCTTGATATGTAAATTTTGGTATTTCATTATAAATAACCAATTCGCCCAATGGCTCCCCATTAAAAATGACATTTTTATCAGGGGTATATGTTTGATAATTTTTTAAGTTTCCAATTTCAATTAACATTCCTTCCACGTAATCATGAATTTGATTTTTTGGGAGACCAAAAAATTGTTTTTCAAAATTTTTATCTTGGATATTTTCATAAATAACATTCTTGGCGTGTACATCAAGCAAGGCGTAAGTTGATAACCCTATTTGCTTAATCTCTTTTTTTACATTCTTTAACCTTCTTAAATATCCCCTTATATCATGCTTTGCATCAGTAGTTCTGGTTTTTTCAATTTGCGGTGGAACTTCTTCATAAAAATTTTTTAAAGTAGCAATTCCATTGTGTTTTCCAAGAACCTTTAAAATAGCAATTTCCCAAACGCTTCTCTTTTTTGGCATAATCTCTGTTAAGTTAAGCAACCAATGTTATTCGTTCCTCTCTGGGAACTTTAATAAAATGCCTTATAATTTCCGAACCGAAATAACATTCTACACTAAAACCTATCTTTTCGGACATTTCCATTAGATATTTCCAGGTTTCAAATAATTCATTTCTGATTTTGTTGTTTCCGACTACAACCACATATCGTCCACCTTTTCGTAATACTCTATAGACTTCTTTAAGGTTAAGCTCCATATCCTTTAAATATTTATATGCAATAAAGGCTCTACGTGGGTCTTTATGAAATATTTTAGAAATTACATAATCAGCATTGCCCAATCCAGACATACGAAGTGTCCTGTAGTCTTCTGATGACACGCTTTCTGTTCCAACATGGATTTTCTTTAATGGGGTCAATGATCCATTTGCAAATTCTAACCAATAAATCTCAAGTTGATGTGTTCTTGGGTAATCTACTGCATTGGCATAAGGTGGTGAGGTTATTGCTAGATCGAAGGATTCATTACGATATTTAATGCTTCTTGCATCACTGTCGTTGTGAAAATTCACTTTTATGTTATTTGGATAAACTTTTGAAAATTCAATCATTTTAGGAATATTGACCAATATGCGTTCAACAAATTTCTTAAGAGCATCTGCAGGATAGACTTTTTTATTTAATTTTTTCCTTATAACGGTTCTTGTACAATTATCATCAGCATTTGAAACTGATCTAATTACTGATGAAAAACAAATTTTAAAAAAGTCTTTTACATCATCACTTACATCTAAAGAATTAATTACTTTTTTTATATATGCCAACTCCAAAACGATTTCTTTATTAAACCAGTTGTCCCTATATGGGAAACTAGGTATATCATTCTCGCTTACCTTTGATGGATGATATTTATCGATTAATCGCAGAAGTGTTTTTTCCGAATACTTAAGTTCACTTTCATCTAATGGTGTTGTTTTTACTTTAGAAAGGAAACGAGAAAATGGATCAACATCTACCCCTAAGGAATGTCTTCTCAATAGCAGAGCTTCAACGTTCGTTGTTCCACTACCAGAAAATGGATCAAGTACAGTATCACCTTTATTGGAATAACGTTTAATAAGCCATCGAGGAAGTTCAGGAAAGAATTTTGCGGGATATTTATGAAAGCCATGTGTGAATTTGCTCTGGTCATAACTAATAAATAAAAATCTATCCCCATTACTAATTGGCAAATTTATAGGAATTTCACCATCAACTCTAGTAATTCTTTCTCCAAAATCATTAATTATTTCTTTAACATTATTTGGTTCTTCATTTTCATTGAAATTGAAAAGGTGAAGTTGTTTTTGTTGATGGTTCCTTTTACCGTTTTTTTTGAAAATCTTTTGTCTTATCTCGTCGATTGATATGGGATAATAAATAGTTGATATAGCGTGCATATTATTCTCTCCGTACTTTAATTTTGCTCTTATCCAACCTGTTCAATTTCTAAACTCCAACTACATCCATAACATTTGCCTTTATCATCTTTGATTTCTGAAATCCAATCAAACCCACCTCCTTCGGCGTGTCTGATCTCAATATACTCCTTTAATGTAACTATTCAGCGTGTTTTGAGTAAAAGTACTATATGTGGTAACAAACCCCATTATTTGCAATTTTGGCTATATATTGTACTACAACCTATAACAAATTATTGCTATTATGAATATTTTGGCCATATATAGTAGTCTGAAAAATTACGCTGAATAGTTACCCTTTAATTCATTAATGGTTTTAAACTTTGCTTTATATCCCATCTTTCTTTCTACAAGACGGTCGGTAATTAATTCTCTGACAGCATTTTCTAAGCAAAAGAAAGCTGTATATATTGATGCCATTTTATTGGCATTGTACCTTATTTTGGGACTAAAATCTGTTTCTTCGAAGCGGGTAACAGGTTGAATTTTAGTCCCACTTTTTACTGTAATTCCTTCCTGCTCTAAGGCGACAAAAGTATTTTCGAGCAGCAATCCATTAAAAACAAATTGTTTTAGTTTTTTTATATTACTCATGGTATTCGTTAAATCAGTAAATGTTCTTTAAGACTTTTAAATATAGCATTGTAGACAGAAACATCAGTTGTGGGTGAAAGGTGTATTTGAATGTTGTAGTGAAATGATGGTTTTATTTGTGTTGGAGGTTCTTTGGGTTTTTCTTCTTCAGGTTCTTTTTTTGCCTTCGTCTCTGTTGCTGGTAGAGTTTCAAATTTTGCTAAAGCGCATAATGCTTTAAATGTGGATGTATATCTAGCAACGGCTTTAGCGTCTTCACCTGTAACTCGACTGATAGCCCCCGTTATATCATCTTCAGGTGCTTTGTTTATCTCTGTGTTAATGGAAAAAAGTTCTGAATATAATTCTCTAACCCTTTCGGCTAATATATATGGATGGTCTTTTTTATCCTTTAATCTGTCGTAATTTCCCGTTGGAACTCCATCGGCTGTAAGAAAACCTAGTTTTTTTAACAAAGGAATTATTGCTCGGTCATTTGAACCTGTAAAGCCGATATTTTTGAGGAACTCATGTGTAAATTTTGGGGGTTTTGCTGCGGTTCTTATCTTTTCAAAAATTGGGCTGATTTTATTATTTGAAAGCATGTATGGATATTCAGCAGCCATATATATACTCCTTCTTTGCTCTAAACAACGAATTTGACAATCGCACAGTTACAACAAATTATATAATTATTTTTCGCTAAATTAATTTTCTTTTCTTACGCCTTTGAAAGGTTTTGTGTCTGCCTTCTGATCAATAAATCGTCCTGTATCTGTGTCTCTCTTTACCCAACGATCATTACGAGGATTATGAACTTGAGAACGCTCTCTAACAGCACCCTGCCTGTGATTATCTCCATAAGGGGGATTCTTAGCCATATTATTCACCTCCTTTCAATAAAGTTTAAAAATCATTTCAACAAATCTCTCAAACCACTTTTATCAATTTGAAACTCTAAAAGATATTTTATTTTCTGATGAACAACAGGAAATATGTGGGTGAAATATTCCTCATTATAATATTAATTATTACGATAAAGCCCTTCCCACTCATCTTTCAATTCTTCATAAGCTTCACATGTCATCTTCTGCTNAGTGAAGTTTCATTGCCTAAAAATGGTCTTCGAACAAACTCCCAAAGAGCTATACGTAATAGAGGCTCGTCAATTTTTTCTAATATCTCTATAGGCAAAGAAACGTTTTTAATGTCTTGAAACAATCTACTCCCAAGCCTTCTTTTTCTTTCATCCATGGAAAATAATAATTCACTTATCAAACTACTTACATCTGATTTATTCATTTTAGACTTGAGGTAACTAAATTTATCACCCTCAAATTGTTCTAATAATCCAACGAGGTTTACTTCAACGAATTTATTTAAAAGATCTGAAAATAGTTTTTTGTCTTCCCGTAATCTATCAACTAAATAATGTTCAATATCACCCCACGTGCAAGCATTATCTTGAGGAACAGGCTGTATAGCAACAATCAGTTTGTTAGCATCGTTTACATCTATCAACCTTTTCCTAGCTCCTGAAATATTACTTAATCTACGCAATGAATTCACAACACAATACTTCGCAAGAGGGGGTATTTTGCTTGTTGTGTTTTTATTTAACCACCGCATGGAAAAGTTGACAAAAGTTTCATTTGCTAACTGACCAAGCAAACACATATAAAGAACATTAAAGGCTTCTGCAACTTCCTCTTGAGTGCCTTGCATCATTTTTGACAATTGATGTTCTAACTGTTCAATGGATAATATACCTTTCCTGAATGAGATTACCCAAGACCTGTGATAACATATTCTCAACTCTGTTCGAGGATTATTAATAAGCTTCTTGTCCAATTCTTCAATAAGTTGTTTTTGAATAAGACCCTTGTCAGAGCTTGCTCGAAGTGAACCAAGAATTATAGCGGAAAGATGCAAACTAAGATCATTCAATCCTTCGGAAAGATATTTTTCTAATACATTTAATCCTGACTTTGGAAAATTAAATGAATAATTTTCTACAGCCGTATAGAAATCGCCGCCTGCCAGATCGGATTTTATTCTTTCCCCAACAGAAAAAAACCAGTCAGAAGCAAATCCAGAAGATAGTTCTACTTTGGATAAAAGTACTGGAAGTGAATGGATATGAGACCAAATATCTACATTCTTATCATCAATTAAAAGCTGTAATAATGCTTGTGCATCTGGAGTTTGTAAAAGCTTATAGGCTTCTATCCATAAAATAAAGAACCTGCTAGTGTTACAGCAAATTGCTTAAATTCAAGATAATATTGTATATCTGATAGTTGTATTGTAAAATTCAGAACTTATAGGAACCCCTTGGAGGAAAAAGAATATTTAATATTTCTACTAGTTTTTGTCTATTCCTAAAAGAAAACCAACTTCGGTCTCTAGTATTGCATTTGATTCGTGAATAAAATCCTGGATTTCCTCTCGATTTAGATTATCTGCAATAGATTTCAAAATGTTTTTAAATTCCATTAAATCAGCTTTCCTATTCTTCTCAAATGCACAATACTATTCGGTTCATTTTGAATTCATAAACTATTCATGTATTTACTTTTATACATCCCTCACAACACTTTTATCTGTCTGAATCTCTAAGAGATATTTTATTGTCTGATGGGCCTATGCTTCAATTATAACGATACAGCCCTTCCCACTCATCTTTCAATTCTTCATAAGCTTCACATGTCATCTTCTGCTTGCATTTTGGGCAGAAGCCATCACAGCCATCATCAATATAGGTAAATCCAGGCTCTGTAAATATGTTATGGTGTTGCTCAGGGTCGTTAAGGTATTGTTTAAATTTTTCTATAGTCTCGTTAAAATATTTTCTTAATGCATCTTTTTGATAAATGTTCTTCATACCAGAAAGCCCTCCATTAACAAAATTTTATAAGGATCGGGTACTGCACACACCGAATCCCTCTTGCTAAAAGAGAATCTATCGGTATTTTGTGACTGTACATTTTGTTTCAAATATTTCTTGTTTATAAAAATAAATATATTCAATGGAATCAATTGAATTGCAATTTACAGGAAAATCATAGTCAAATAAAAAATGAAAATTTGTATAAAATATTGTAAAATATTTTATTCCCAGAATTCTCTCAAACCCAAACTTACCTCTATAGCCTTATCAACTTCTGACATTTTATTTTTTGTGAGCATTCCAACAAGATTTTCAAGCCTTTCCTTATCAATGGTATATATCTGTCCAAGGTGGATCACTGATTTATGAGGAAGCCCACTTTCATCTGGTGTTATTATAATACCTACCGGGAGTCTTGCCACTCTAAGATTACTTGTAATTGCGGCAACGATTGTAAGATTGCCTGCCTTGTTCCCAATATCATTTTGAATAACAAGGGCGGGATGAGAACCTTTTATTTCTCTTTCCTTTGAAGGACTGAAATCAAGAAAATATATTTCACCTCTTTTTGGTTGTTTCATTTCTCTTTGCCTTCTTTCCGGCTTTGTATTTTGTAACAGGTATTTCACAGATACTCATAAAATCTTCTGCAAGACGCTTGTCGTCTTCAGCAATTTCTTTGTAAATATTTTCTGCATGTTTGATAACCCGTTGCTTTTTATAATCGTTGATCATCTTCGTGATTGCCTCTCTAATAACTTCACTTCGATTCTTTTAATCCGTGCGAAATCTTATCTATTTCCACAAGAAGTTCTGCTGGAATACTTATTCCAAGTTTCGTTACCGCCATTTTATTACCTCCTGATAATACTATTATGAATTGAAAGTAATACCAGATAGAATACCATAAAGAATACTCTCTTTCAACTTTTCATTTATTTCTAAATGCTCGAGTCCTATATCAATTTAAATTTCGGGAAGGAGAATAAATCTGTGCGCCGGGGAATTGGATGAGATCGATCCCCATGACCATGCGGGTATTATTGAAATCAATTCCTGAGCGGATGGAGAGTTTGCCGTTCCATTGGTTAACAAAACGCCTTACAGCGGCCAAGCATAGGAAGAATATTCAAGGGCTTCAATATATCTTTAAAGCGCTCAGGGGCCTATTCCGACGTCCATAACGGCGATTTTCACAACGTTCTTGATGTGCGAGTTTCTGTATACCAACAAATCCCCTTGTTTCACTGTGTTCAATGATATTCTGACAAACCTTCTGAAAGCGCTACAATAAAGCCGTTGATTGCTTTTTCGTCATAGTGAAGATGCCTTGTAAGTATTGCGCGGATCGGTCTTTCAGCCGCCCGACGATGAAATGAATATCGTCTGATTTTTCTATGGGTGTAATTTCAAGCAGGACATCCGAGTATAAACTTCTCTGGTACTTTTCTGATATTTGCGGCACGGAGGGTTCAAATTAAAATATTTATCTGCAAATTTAAAGAAATCCATCCTGTCGAGATACTTGAGAACTTCTTCACACTCCGGCAGATAAACTGTTTTGTAAATACTTTCCGACTTGCAAGTTTCTCCTGTATTTCAAGGAGTCCGACCATCCCGTAAGGGTCTATAAACTTTATCGCCCGAAGGTCAATTGCCGTATTTTCTGTAATGAGGTGTATTATGTGTTCGAAGGTATCTTCTGTTACCTGTATTATTGGTTGCATGGCTGTAATTCTAAATTTGACATTGAGGAAGTTCAATGTCGTTGTAGTGGCATATTTGCAGTATGCCACTACAAGAGTTATCCAAAACCGCCGAATAGGTAATTTAAATGGCTAGCGCAGCTACGCCGCTACCAATTCTTCTTTATGAAAAAGGGGGAAGATTGCTTCGGAAAAGACCATCGCAATGACACCCACTATGCACTTTGATGGCACACAGCACGTTGTCGTTGCGAGTGGAGCGAAACAATCTTTTCCCCATAAATAAACTTCACCTCCCGATAAGAAGTAAATGGGATTGTGAAAAACTTACAAAAAAAGAAGTTTTTATAAGGTAATACTATAGCGGTAAGGTGGATTAAGCGAGTGCGAATCCACCTTCCCGGTAAATATTATTGGTAGATTCGGGGTAAAAACCAACGCCTTAATCCACCTACTCATATTATTTATGTGGTTTTTCCGTCGGTAGTAGAGACAAGGCATTGCCTTGTCCCTACATAAATAACCTGGTAAGTTGTTTGATGACGAATGACGAATGGATATTTTTGGCAGAAGTGTAAAATGAAATCTTGCGAGTATGCCTTACTGGTTCGTGCAGTCTATGTTACGCCGGCCTCACATACTTCACGTTGCGGTATGGCAGTGGCTGTGGGGGGGAGAGAGAGAGAGAGAGAAGAGAGAGAGAGAGAGGCAAACTGAGAGTGCATGTAGTTGTGGTCATCCACAACAATCTCCATCGAGGCTCAGGAATGGATAGCCCATTTTGTTAAGTTCACGTTTTAGTGTTGGCACAGCGGCATTGTTCCTTCTGCATCCCCAGGATGAGAATACGACGACGCCATCCACCTGATATTCCTTTGCAAGTTTTTTTAGTTATCTCGATCCGGCGCTCCAGTGGGCCATTATAATGGCTGGTAATGAGTTTTTTTTTGACAAACTTTCATACGGTTTTGAGGGGGTCGAGTTTTTCCCAATAAACATAATTTGTTTCTTCGAAAACAATCTTTACCCCGTCTTTTTCCAGTTTTGTTAAAAAATCCATATTGAAATAAGGTTTTGAGTTCCAACCAGAGCAGTTTAATCTGGTTTTTTGGGAGGCGTTATTTTGTTTCTTCTGGATGCTGCAATCCTTTCACGAAGCTCATCAGCAAGGCTTGCAAAAAAATCTTAATGCCAGGGGAGAGCCGATTAAAAGGTATGCAGGAAACACAAACCCCAGCGCATTACTACCATTGAGAGGACAAGGGGTCTTTTCTCAGTTCGTTGACTTCGAGTATCTTTTCGCGTGTTTTATTTGAGTAATCTATCGCCTTCGCAAACGACTCCTGCGTCATCTTTTTCCCGGTGATTTCTTCCAGCCGCCGGGTAAAATCTTCAAGCTGTTTTGCAAGATAAGCAACAGAGTATTCATCTGCCTCATAAGGAACATCAATGACAATCGTCTCCTTCTTTGAGACAGTTTCGCAAATCTTCATTGTCTTGGTGTTGTTATCGCATAATGTCGTGGTTGCTACCTGAAGGATATTTTTTGGGAACGTGTTCCAAAACACGTGTCCGATTGCAGAACGGTGAAAGGAGCAAATATCGGTGGTTACTCCAAGGATTCTGCCTCTAAAAGTCCCCGTGAGCTTTGCCCCAGACCTGCAAAGAGCGCTGCCCCGATTTCCAGGCAAAAGGGATATAACCCCATAGCAAAAGGATTTCGGATGGGACAAACATAGTCGTCCAAACGGTTTGCTTCGGGTGACTAAAAACATCATACAAGTATTTAACGCCCAGGCGGGTTTGCAGACCCAAAGAGGGGCAAGTCCATCCCTTTTATCGCTACAGTAAAAAAGCTGCGAAATCTTTAAAAAACGCAAAAGCTCTTTGAACATGAACGGAGAAAAGCGACGCATTAATTTGTTGTAAAGTTCTTTGAATCTACGATTTGAAGCCATATTTATTAATATCCATGTATAAAATTAAAAATATATTGAGTTAAGAATCTATAATTACCATCAACCTTCTGTTTGGATTAATTCCGCATTGTCCCCCGCTGGCGGGGGTTAGAAGTGAACGGGACATTTCCAATTGTGTCTACCATCGTTGTCTTTGTTTAGTTTTCACCGTTTATACTTTACAATACTTTATCATCTGGCTAGCGCCCGGAGAGTAGTTGTTCGTCGTGTTGATATTCAATTTTTCACCCCCTTATCCCCGGCAGCGGGGCAAATTGTTTTTGATATCTTTTCGAGGATTCTAATAACGAATATCGAAGGATAAGAAAACCTCATAATTCGGAATTCCTTGTTCGAGATTCGTTATTCATTACGCTGTTAAGTGAATCCGTAATTTTAACTTAGCGCTCATGCGCCAGCAGGGGTAGACGTCACCTGTACCCAGAAATTTTCAAGCTGTTGTAGTTTGCAAGAAGGTACGGACGAATTGTAGAGACGTCCTGGCGAGTCGTCTCCACTATCCATGCCACTCCAAAAACCGCTTAACTTGACACGTATACCCTTAGCCCGCCTTTGGATAATCCGGCAAAAGGCGGAGTGTGGGGATGAAAAACTTAACCTTTATTGGTAGCGCTCGTTAGCTGTTCAAGAAATGCTTCTACCCGTGTCTTTATTTGCCCTTCGCTGCTTGCCGTATAATCGCACGTCAGATGAAGAAGAGGGATGTTTTTTTCCTGAAATGTCTTTTTTATCAAAGGGTAATCTAAGAGATTATGGTCACAGAATTTCAAGGTATGGTAAATAGCGCCATGAATTGATTTTTCCTGCATAATGGATAGCACATTGTTGATTCTATCCAGTATGTTGACCATACGGGAGCATGGAGCACGTTTTATATACCTTTTAGCAATAGATAAAATAGGGTCATTGCTTATACTAATCTGTGCATCAAAGTATCTGCTTCCATTACATAGATCTTCGGCAACAACCTTGGCGCCGGCATCCTCAATGACCTTCATAACCTGCTCGTTTTCCATAATACTTCCCCATACGAAAAGACGGGGTATTTCCCGTGTATCATAGACATCGCCTTTTTGTTTCATAAGGTGTCCCAGATAAGCATTGAATTTTTCCGGTAGCAGATTAACGCCCTTCTTCAGTAAGGCAAATATCTCATATCCGGACTGGCCAATATACCCGCTCCAGTATTTTTGCAAGAACAAACGGACCCGTTCTCTTGTAGCATTATATAAGGAAATGCTCTGATTTATATCATCATGGTTTATTTTGAGTTTGAAATAAGATTCCAGTTTTTCTTTAAAGTTCTTGAGCAGGTTTGCGTAGTAGTAAACTGCCGCATCATCCGTATTTTTGGGGATATCCAGGATATAGTTAAAGGTCTTTTTCCCTTCATCCATTCTGATCCATGCGTCATACATCCGGCGCATGCCGTCACATGAATTGACAAATACCATTCCTTTAAAATCTTCCAGGTTGCCGTTGATTTTCTGATCAACGACGGCCTTGATGTAGGGACAGATATTGCCGCACAGCACCTCATTGGCGGTGCATGACTCCTTATCGCTCCCTTTGATCCTTACCGGATGGAATCCCGCAGCGCGGATAAGCTCTACGGGCGTATAAGAACAAAAATAACCAATTTTAGGCAATTTGTTTTCTTCTGATGAAAACTCTACCGAAGATAGTTCATTTGTGGTATGCACGGGACCGGAAACTGAAATACGATTATTTGCCTGTGCCTTTTCCAGGGCAATGAGTGCTGCGCCAAGCGCCCCGTTGATTTGAGGTTCGTTAGATATCCTGATCTTGCAGCCAAGAGCCCGCTCAAGTTCTGTGACAACGCCTATATTTTTTGCGACACCGCCCGTCATGACAACTTCTTCTTCTAGCCCCATTCTCTTTACCTGCGCCCCAATACGTTTTGCAATTGAAATATGGAGTGCCCGGCAGATATCCGCCGTTTTCTGGTCTGCGCCAATGAGAGAAACGACCTCTGACTCTGCAAAAACGGTGCACAAACTGCTGATAGCAATGCCACTTTCTTTTCCGCTCAGTGAAAGTCCGCCCATGTCTTCCAACTCTATTTCAAGCGTCCTGGCCATAACCTCAATAAATCTGCCTGTGCCTGCGGCGCATTTATCGTTCATAACAAAGTCAAGTACGTTTCCATTTGCATCGATCTTGATGACCTTGCTATCCTGACCGCCGATGTCAATAATTGTCCTGGCCTTCGGGAAGTAATAGTTAGCTCCCTTGGCATGGCAGGTGATCTCCGTCACCACCTCATTGGCAAAGGGCACCTTGATACGTCCGTATCCTGTGGCGATGATGTAATTAATATCTTTTTCTGAAAGTTTGTGTTCTGCGAGTATTTGCTGATATGTTTTTTCCGCCGCCTTTTTACTGCTGGCGCCGGTTGGAATAATTATTGAAGAGAGGATATCCTTTTTTTCGTTTAACAGAACTCCATTGGTCGACATGGAACCAATATCGATTCCTATTGTATACATGCTCGAAAAATCTCCTTATTTGATGGTAGTTAGAATTTTTATTCAGCTTCTGGTTTTGGCGGTATGAGACTCATCCAGATGTTGAATACAAACAACCCCACAGAAATTACCTGTACGCCTGCAAAGATTTCTGCGAGTGGATGAAATGGACGAAAACACACCAACCCGACAAGACCGGTATTTGCCAGATAGAAATGCACATCACCCATTTTCGGGTAGGCGAGAGGTTTTCCTGTAAACCTCGGCAGGATATGATACCCAACTCCGTAAATCATCATGGACATCCATCCCAGAAGGTTTAGGTGGACGTGGGTGAAGAGAAGCTGGGCCGGATAGCTTTTCATGGAGACCATAATAATGCCAAGCACGGCCGCTATGAAGAAGTAGATCAGGCTCGCACGCACAAAATTTTTTGAAAGAGGACTCATAATATCTGTAGATAGCTCCTTTATATAATGATAATTAACAAACATAACGTTAATTTCTTACAAAATACAATAACAAGCTACATTAATAATAAAAATATGGATTGTCAAATAAAAAATTATCATAATAATTTAGGAAAGAGGATAGATGATTGGTTTGTGTAAGGAGTCAATTATTTATAATGGAATATTAATTATTAGTAACATTTTTAATATAATAAGTGTTTCCTATTTTAAAAAATCATTTTTACATATAAAATTATCTACTTTCCTAATATAATAACAATATTTGTCGGGGACGCGTTGGATGATAATCGTAGTATATGCATGAGATGGTAACGAAGACACTAACTTTGATAGTTAAAAGTATATAAATTTCACCGTACAAGTACAAATTACATATAAAATTTTAAGGAGTATACATGCTCGAAAATTTCAAAAAATTACAGTTCAAAATGCCCAAAAAATTTTCTGTATGGCACATTGTTATTGCCTTTGGATTCTTTATCCTGCTCCAGATGTATTTGATGAATCCGGGAATGAGAAATGTCTCCTATAGTGATTTCAAGAGGCTGGTGAAGAACGGCATGGTTTTGGAATGCCATATTAACCGTTCTATCGTTCGTGGAAAACTTCGGGAAACAGAGCGTGGCACAACCAGGAATGCAATCTTTGTTACTGCCCGTGTAGAAGACCCTGATTTGATAAAAGACCTTGAATCTATGGGCGTAAAGTATGAAGGACAATATGAGAGCCCGTGGTTTAAAACTTTTTTTTTCTCATGGGTAATGCCTTTGGTAATCCTGTTTGTCATCTGGCGGTTTGTTTTTAAACGATATGGTCCTGCAAGCAGTATCATGACCTTTGGCAAGAGCAGGGGGCGGATGTACGTCCAGGAAGATCTGAATGTGACATTCGACGACGTGGCCGGTATTGACGAAGCGAAGGAAGAACTTCAGGAAATTATTGAATTCCTGAAGACTCCTGAAAAATTTCGCGCGCTCGGGGGCAAAATACCCAAGGGTGTTTTGCTTGTCGGGGCGCCGGGAACCGGTAAGACCCTCCTGGCAAAGGCCGTTGCCGGAGAGGCTGGAGTGCCGTTCTTTAATATGAGCGGCTCGGAGTTTGTCGAGATGTTTGTTGGTGTGGGCGCTGCACGGGTGAGAGACCTCTTTAGTCAGGCAGACCAGAAGGCGCCCTGTATTATCTTTATTGACGAACTTGACGCCCTTGGTAAGGCCAGAGGCGTAAGCCCCATGGGTGGACACGATGAACGGGAGCAGACACTAAACCAGTTACTGGTAGAAATGGATGGTTTTGATTCCAATAAGGGTGTTATCATTATGGCAGCAACCAACCGGCCGGAGATGTTAGACCCGGCGCTTTTGAGGCCGGGAAGATTTGACCGCCAGGTAGTCGTTGACCGTCCTGACTTGCATGGGCGGGAGGCAATTCTTAAAGTGCATATAAAAGAAGTAAAGGTGGAGAAGGAAGTTAATTTACATGCAGTCGCCGCCATGACGCCGGGGTTTGTCGGGGCAGACCTTGCCAATCTTGTGAATGAGGCTGCCTTGCTTGCGGCGCGGAGAAACAAAAAAGCAGTCGGCATGCCGGAATTTGAAGAAGCAATTGACCGCATTTTGACCGGCCTTGAGAAGAAGAAGCGCCTGATGAACAAGAAGGAAAAGGAGATTGTTGCTCATCACGAATCAGGTCATGCGCTGGTGGCATGTTCTGTGCCTCATGCAGACCCGGTGAGGAAGATTTCCATGATCCCCAGAGGTATCGGGGCGCTGGGCTATACCCTGCAAAAACCTACAGAAGACCGGTATCTGATGACGAGGTCTGAGCTTCTTGACCGCCTTGCCATATTACTGGGCGGAAGAGTGGCTGAAGAGATTATATTTAATGAAATATCTACCGGCGCTCAGAATGATTTGGAAAAGGCCACAGAAATTGCCAAATTAATGGTTAAGGAGTATGGCATGAGCGAAAAGATGGGCGTCGTAACCTTTGAGCAGGGCGATAGGCCGTTATTTTTAGGGGGCGGCTTTGCTGCAAGCAAGGAATATAGTGAGGAAACGGCGCGGGAAATTGATCTGGAAGTTAAGAGAATTATTGATGAATCGTTTGGCCGTGTAAAAAAGTTATTAACGGAAAAAAAGGAAATCCTGCTGGGAATGGCAAAACAGCTTATGGAACAAGAGGTGATCGAAGGCGAAGAATTGAAAAAACTTTTAGAAGAATTACACAAGGCCACAGAGGAAAAGAAGTGACATTGAAAACATGGATCAATAGATACAAGTACTGCACGATTGGAATGGCAGTGTTCTTGAGTTGTGCCATGGTAGAAATTTTCGGGCTACATGGAATTATTTTTGGTCTGATCATTTTAGCCCTTTGTTATACGTTTCAGTTTCTCATCATTGACAAAGGACAGAAACAACCTGCCGAAGATAAAATCAATAACATTGTTGATAAAAACCTGTTCCACAAGGTTATGAATATTGTTCCAGGTGTCGTATACGTTTCCATGTTTGACGGTTCTGTGATATTTATCAGCGATGGAATAGAAAAGTTGTTGGGTTATAAACCGGAAGAAATCTGTAAGACGAGAAATTTTCTCTTTCAACAGATACACCCGGAAGACAGAGAAATGGTATCAAAACAAATCAAAAAATTACAGAGTGGAAATGCGGCAACCATTGAATATCGATTGCAGAAAAAAGACGGAACGTACATCTGTGTCTCTGATTGTCTTAACACGATTAAAAACGATTGGGGTAACATTACCCATTACAATGGCGTCCTGGCGAACATCGATGAAAAAAGGAAATACGATAAGGACTTGCAAAATCTGAATGCAAGAATCCATCAACTGAACAACGCTGTAAATCAGCATGCCGTGCGCGACAGCCTGACGAATGTTTACAACAAGCGATATTCTCTGGTTATCTTACAAAATGAGTTTAATCGGGCGCGGACTCAAAATAAACCCTTATCGTGTATGCTTCTGGATATCGATCATCTGGAATCTATTAATAGCCGGTATGGATATTTTTTGGGAAATCGCATCCTGACCGAGGTAGCTAAATGCATTCAGCGTCATATCAGACCAATTGATGTGGTATCCCGTTTCGGCGACGATGAGTTTTTGGTAATATTATCAGAAGTGGAGAAGGAAGAACTCGACAGTATCTCGAACATGCTGGAGTCAGAGGTCGGAAGGTGTTGTATAAAAGATGAGGAAAAAAATGTAAATATTGATTTTAAGGTAACAATAGGAAAATGTTCTGTTGCCCCGGCGATAAAGACTATTTCTGACTTGATTGAACAAACAACCAGGTCGCTTTTTGCAGCAAAAGCAGCCAAAAACGTTTACAAAGAATAACTTGAAATATACTGGGAACTATGGATAAAGCAAAGTTTTCTGTTCATAAACGTGAAGACGGTACCCTTCCAGAAATTATTAATATTATCCCACTCAGGGGTGAAGTATTTTTTCCTCACCTGATTGGCCCATTATCGCTGGATGACGAAATACTGGTACGTGCGATAAACGAGGCAATGAGTAAAAAAGAACTTATTGGTATCGTAACACTCAGATATGATGTAGAAATACCGGTATCAACAGACCTTTATAATGTGGGAACAGCGGCAAAGATTATCGAGGTATATGAATCTACGCCCAACACAATAAAGGTCATCATTGAAGGTGTGGCGCGCATAAGGATTGTAGAGTATCTCCAGCTGAAACCGTATTATAAAGCGCAGGTAGAGGAAATTCGGGAATTTGCAGAAAAAACAGAAACTATTGATGTACTCATTCAAAGCGTTAAAACGCTTTTTAAACTGAGCGCCATGCTGGGAAAGGCGCTTCCGAAGGATATTATTTCAATGATCGATACGATCAATAATCCCTCAACGCTGTCAGATTTGGTTGCTGTTTATCTGGATTTATCGGTGGACGAGAAACAAAAGCTGTTAGAAATGATAGAACCACAGAAACGGCTACGGGTCGTATTCCATTATCTGAACAAGGAAGTGCAACTGAGAGAGGTACGGGGAAAGATCGATGAAGAAGTCGCCAAAGAGATGACCAAGACCCAGCGGGAATACTTCCTGCGGGAGCAGTTAAAGGCTATCCAGAAGGAATTGGGGGAGGAAGACCCGTACCTGGAAGAACTCAATAAGCTGGAAAAAAAGATTAAAGAAGTAAAAATGCCAAAGGAGGTTGAAGAAGTGGCAATGAAGGAATTGGAACGGTTGAGAAATATTAACCCGGTATCGGCTGAATATCCTGTTGCCCGTACCTATCTCGATTATCTTACGAGCATTCCCTGGAATAAAAAGACTGCTGATACCCTGGACATCCATCAGGCTGCAAAAATTTTGGATGAGGATCATTATGGCCTCCAGAAGGTAAAGGAACGTATCCTCGAATTTCTAGCTGTACATAAATTAAAAGAGAAACTCAAGGGCCCTATCCTTTGTTTTTGCGGTCCGCCGGGGACGGGAAAAACGTCACTGGGAAAATCAATCGCGCGTGCCATGGGACGAAAGTTTATCCGCATCTCCCTGGGCGGTATCCGCGATGAAGCGGAAATTCGGGGACACCGGCGTACCTATGTCGGGGCGTTACCCGGGCGTATTATGCAGGAGATTTGCCGTGTAGGTTATAGCAATCCCATATTTATGCTTGATGAAATCGATAAAATCGGGATAGATTTCAGGGGAGATCCCGCCTCCGCCCTGCTGGAGGTCTTGGATCCGGAACAAAACGCCAGTTTCGTTGACCATTATCTCGATGTTGCATTTGACCTTTCGAACGTATTGTTTATTACAACGGCTAATATCCTTGATACCGTTCATACTGCCTTGAGGGACAGGATGGAAGTTATATACCTTCCGGGATACAGTGAGGAGGAAAAATTAAAAATAGCGAGGCAATTTCTGATTCCCAAGCAGATTAAAGAAAACGGACTGGAGAATAATCCCGTTATGTTTCACGATCAGGCCATTTACAAAATTATTCTGGATTATACGCGGGAGGCCGGGCTAAGAAACCTTGAACGGGAAATTGCTTCGATTTGCAGGAAGATTGCAAAAGAGATTGTTGCTCATGAACAGGTTACAAAAGAAATAACAGCAGAATGTATTGAGAAATTTCTCGGACCAAGAAAGTTTTTCTATCAGGTTACTGATGAAGAAGACCGTGTTGGAGTGGTAACCGGCCTTGCCTGGACTGAAACGGGTGGAGATATTATCTTTATTGAAGCGTCTCAGATGAAAGGTGAAAAAGAGTTGACCCTTACAGGACAACTAGGCGATGTTATGCAGGAATCTGCCATTGCCGCCCTGAGCTATGTCCGAAGCAATGCGAAAAGACTGGGTATCAACGAAAATTTCTATGATAACTCAGAAATCCATATTCACGTCCCTTCCGGGGCGATACCGAAGGACGGTCCCTCTGCCGGTATCGCCATGTGCATGTCGCTCGTCTCTCTACTTACCGGGAGGCCTGCACGAAGGGAGGTGGCGCTTACCGGGGAAATTACCCTGACGGGAAATATATTACCCATTGGAGGGATAAAGGAGAAGGTGCTTGCGGCTATCAGGGCAGGAGTAAAAACAATCGTACTCCCCTTAAAGAACAAGGAGGATTATGAGGAAACCGAAAAAGAAATCCGTGAAAAAATTCAATGTGTGTATATTCAAAAAATCGATGAGGCGCTGGATGTCGTATTAGCGAGCAAAAAGTAGTATCTGGCTTTTTGATACGAAAAAACAGTGAAATGCTTTATTTATAAACATTTTAAGGAGGAAGGTGTATGATTAACATAAAAAACGTACTCTGCCCGGTTGATTACTCTGTGTATTCTGAAAAGGCGCTCCACTACGCCATAGAGTTTGCCGAAAAATACAGGGCAAAGCTTTACCTGATGCATGTGCTTGATATCCGTGTTTATGATATTAACGATCCCGACCTGTATAATGTCAATATTGTAGATAAAGAAACCATTGAAAAGTTACAGGCACGACTCCTCAAGTGTGTTAGTGAAGAAACAAAAGGTAAGATACCGGTTGAAGCCATTGTTATTCAGGGTGTTCCGTTTACCGAAATCATTACGGCGGCCAGGGATTACAAGATTGATATGATTGTGATTGGCACTCATGGGAGAACGGGGTTGTCTCATGCAATTATGGGCAGTGTGGCAGAAAAAGTGGTACGCAAGTCTCCGTGTCCGGTGCTTACAGTCAGACATCCTGAGCACGAATTTATTATGCCCTGATAAATAGTCTGAACGCTGCTCAGCAACAAAATGTATCAGACCTACGGTGACTTTTTATTGTAGCGCCAGTTAAGCCAGTTAAGCCGTTTAAACCGTTTAAGCGGCTTAAGCCGTTTGAGGGATAAATCCCCTCGCTACGATTTTCATTAACATCAAGTTTTTTAAGGAAACGCCTATGCCTAAATATATTCTCATTGACCACACGGCAGATATCGGAATTGACGTATTTGGCGACTCATTGAAAGAACTTTTCTCCAATGCGGCATTTGCCATGTTCGATATTATTGCAGACCTGTCGAATGTAAAGAACAAGGATGAATATAGAATAAGTGTTTCGGGGGTGGATAGAGAGCAACTCCTGGTCAATTGGTTAAGCGAGTTACTCTACGTACATGACGTAAAAGGTCTCCTGTTTAAAGATTTTACTATTACAAACATTACCGATACTCAATTAGATGCGATTGTTCGAGGTGAGAGATACAAAGACGGCATCCATGTAATAAAGACGGAGATGAAGGCGGTTACTTACCATAACTTATCAATTATCCAGAAGGATAGCCAGTGGCAAGGGCGTATCATATTTGATCTTTAAACAGAGAAAGGAGTCTCTATGGGAGACGATAAATACAAAATTCAAAAAATAGACGCCTACCGTTGGCGTATTCCGCGGGAAGGCAAGATGCGCGTGGATGGGATTATATACGCCGATGAACACATGCTGACAGAGATCCAGAAGGATGAGAGCTTGCAGCAGGTGATTAATGTTGCGCACCTTCCGGGAATTGTTGGACATTCACTGGCAATGCCAGATATCCACTGGGGATATGGATTTCCCATTGGAGGAGTTGCCGCATTTGATTTAGACGAGGGTGTCGTGTCCCCTGGTGGCGTCGGATATGATATCAACTGTGGCGTACGGTTACTCAGGACAGGGCTGAATCATCCGGATATTGCCAACAAATTGGAATCACTGGTAAACAATCTCTTTATTAATATTCCAACGGGCGTTGGATCGCATCGCAAGGATTTGAAATTATCGCAACAGGACAGAAAAAATGTGCTTAAAAATGGCGCTGCGTGGGCAATTGCACAGGGATTTGGCAACAGGGAAGACCTGGATCATATCGAAGAAAAGGGATGTATTCCGGGCGCCAACCCTGAACTGGTTTCAGACCGTGCCCTGGAGCGTGGCAAGGCACAGTTAGGCACCCTGGGTTCCGGGAATCACTTTGTCGAGGTTGGTTACGTATCAGAAGTCTATGACGAAGCGGTTGCGCGCGTGCTGGGACTTGAGAAGGGTGCTATTACTATCGTAGTCCACACAGGTTCACGGGGACTTGGTTACCAGATTTGTGACGATTACATCCGTGTCATGATTGACGCTGCCCGTAAATATGATATTGAACTCCCCGACCGCCAGCTGTGCTGCGCGCCCATTAATTCACCGGAGGGAAAAGAATACCTGGCCGTAATGGCCTGTGCTGCCAACTACGCCTTTGCCAACCGGCAGATGATTACCCACTGGGTAAGAGAATCCTTTGAGAGAACGCTCAACATAAGCCCGGCGGAATCCCGCATATCGCTGATTTATGATGTGTGCCATAATATTGCAAAGATCGAAGAACATGTTGTCGAAGGAGAGAAAAAACGCTTATGCGTACATCGTAAGGGCGCAACACGCGCATTTCCACCCAACCATCCAAACACCCCTGATGCATACAAGGCCGTTGGACAACCCGTGCTGATACCGGGCGATATGGGACGTTGTTCGTATGTGCTGGTAGGTACTGAGAAGGCATACGAAGACACCTTTGGGAGCACGTGTCATGGCGCTGGAAGGGTCATGAGCAGAAATCAGGCATTAAAGACGGCCAAAGGCCGAAGTATTGCTCAGGAGATGAAGAATAAAGGCATCCTCGTTCGTGCCGATAGCCGCGCCACCCTTGACGAAGAACTCTCAGAGGCATATAAGGACGTTACCGAGGTGGTTGATATCGTAGAACATGCTGGAATTAGCAGAAAGATAGTTCAACTAAGGCCGATGTGTGTGATCAAAGGTTAGCGGTAAGTTCATATAATTCCGTAACAATCCCTGGTAAATATAATACAGAGTAACACATGCAATTCAGGAAAATAGGCCAAAAAATACGGGATATACGACGTCTCAACAAGATACTCAAGATACTGACCAAGCATGGTTTCGGTTTTGTTGTCCAGCAGCTTCGTCTGGAGGAACATATCATTGGAAGGGGTATCATCAAGATCCGCATACTACGGCGATTTACAGAACCACAGGAATCCCGCGCTGTACGACTCCGAAAGGTACTGGAAGAACTTGGTCCCACATTTATAAAATTTGGACAAATCCTGAGTGTACGCCCCGACCTGATTCCCATGGACCTTTGCGACGAACTCGGGAAACTCCAGGACAGCGTTCCACCATTTAATTACGAAGACGTTAAAAAACAGATAAAGGAATCGTTCAGGTGTAACCCCGAGGAACTATTTTCTACCCTTGACCCGACGCCGCTTGCCGCAGCATCATTAGGTCAGGTGCACCGGGCGCAACTCAAAACGGGCGAGCACGTCGTGGTAAAGGTGCAACGGCCCGATATACGCAAGATGATCGAGACGGACATCGATATCCTTTACACCCTGGCAAATCTGGCCAACCGGTACATGCAGGACGTCAGGATATTTGACCCGGTCGCTATCGTTGATGAATTCTCTAAGGTAATTATGAAAGAAATTGATTTCACCTATGAGGCGCATAATATCGATAAATTCCGCAGGAATTTCAAAGACAGCACAACCGTTTATATTCCCAAGGTCTTTTGGGAATATACGAGGTCGAAGATTGTCACAACGGAAGAAATCAAAGGCATTCGCTTGAATGACTACCTAAGCCAGTATCATCCCTGTGAGGAAAGGCAGGCAGTTGCGGCAAACGGCGCCAACGCCATCCTCCAGCAGATATTTATTGATGGATTCTTTCATGCAGACCCCCATCCGGGGAATATCTTTATCCTCCCCAACAACGCAGCCGCTTTTGTGGATTTCGGCATTGTCGGCAGGCTTGATGAAGAAACACGCGATATCATTATTAATCTCCTGATTGCCGTGTCCATGAAAAATATAAATGGCATCGTAAAGACCATGGAGAAATTAGGTTCATCTGTTCAGGAAGAATCTTTGCGGGATTTCAAACACAATCTCAGCGATTTTGTGGAACGGTATTACGACATTCCTTTAAAGCAGGTTGATATTTCCACCATGCTGCAACAGGCCGTCGAATTAATGACACGGCACAAGCTCAAAATTCCACCGCAATTCCAGATACTTATTAAGGCCCTTGCCACTATTGATGGCGTTGCCCGGCAGTTAGACCCCGAATTCAACACTATTGCCCATACCAGGCCGTTTGTAGAGAAACTTGTGCAGGAACGACACGACCCAAAACGTATCGTAAAAGATGTGGCCCTTTATACGGCCGAATTACTTGAAATCCTCAAAATAGTCCCCAAAGATGCGTATGAAATTGTAAAAAAAATCAAGACGGGCACACTCAAGATAGAATTCGAACACCAGGGACTTTCAAAATTCATATCCGAGATGGACAAATCGAGCAACCGTGTTTCGTTTAGCCTGGTCATTTCTGCCCTGATAATTGGCTCTTCCCTGATTATCATGGCAGACAAAGGCCCTCACCTTTACGGTTTTCCTGTGCTGGGCATTCTGGGATTTGTTTTTGCCGGTATTTTTGGATTGGGACTTGCAATAGGGATTTTGCGATCGGGACGCTTGTAAAATGACCCGTGAAACTGATCTAATAATTGTATATGATGGACTCCTCCGGGAATCCGGATAGGCTAGAGAAAATAAGACGCAGATTTCCACCGAAGAACCCACAATAGCAGAAGGGGGCATTCCCGATTTTTTAGACTCAGGACGTTGTATATCAAAAATGCCAATAAACATACCCAAGATAAGTATTGTAGGTTGGGCTGAGAAAACAGACTGGGTCAAATGAACTTTTTTGCTTCAAAAGTGGGGAAAAATTACTATAAATTGCCATTTTTGTGCGAGTACTACCGCTTTTTAGCCTATAATGTGGGGAAAATTCATTGCGAAATAGGGTAAAATTGCCCATTTGACCCAGTCTGAAAGCGAAGCCCAACAACAACTATCGGTAATAAATAAGTATTAGCAGACTTCTGATAACATTACAGAGCTCATCGAAATCGCACCAATTCTCTTGCGAAAGCGGGGAGATTGCTTCGGAAAAGACCCTCGCAATGACATTGGCTGTGCGTACACAGCACGTTGTTATTGCGACCGTTTGTAGTAACGACTTTAGTCGTTTGGGGTCATTGCGGGCGGAGCGAAGCATCTTTCTTTCATAAACAAACACTACCAACAAACACGAATCACCACAAAAATCAAAATTGTACGAATTGTAAATAACCGTTATATAGTATTTTATAACATGTTTATAAAATGTGACATAGATCACAGATAAGCTTTTCAGAAAATAGTATAAATGCATAGGAATTCCCATTTTATTTATACGGATTTGCGGTAATGTGGATTAAGCAAGAGCGAATTCGCCTTTACGTAAAATATTATTGGCGGATTCGGCGTAAAAACCAACGCCTTAATCCACCCTTATATGTTAAGGTATGGTCGGTCGGTGGCGATGGATGGGGCTATGATATGGGGTATGGTGGGGTTGATCGCGTACTGGCATCGGGTGAGAATATAAAGCTCCTCATTATGGATACCGAAGTCTATTCGAATACCGGCGGGCAAATGTCCAAGGCGACCCCGCTGGGGGCGATTGCACAGTTTGCAGCCGGTGGAAAGATGACTCACAAGAAAAATATCGGTTTGATGATGGCCACCTACGGTAAGGTGTACGTCGCCCAGGTGGCATTCGGGGCGAATCTTGCACAAACCGTCAGGGCGATTACGGAGGCAGAGGCTTACAACGGACCGGCACTCATTGTTGCTTATTCAGGGAGAATTGATGGGGGTCAAATCTTTACAGGTTGTCCGAGAATGTTGCCAATAAATGAAAATAAAAG
>JAXMAC010000015.1:0-45373 GCA_046350595.1 Candidatus Brocadiaceae bacterium
GTGGCAAGGCGCGCCTTGCCACTACATGATCGTTTGAAATTCCTATACATTTAATCATGCCTTCGGCAATTTTTAAAAATGTACACAGACGTAGAGACGCAAAATCTTGCGTCTCTACACCAGCTAATGGGGATTTTATGCCTGCAATAACCCGCAAATCAGCATTAAAAAATTAGAATATATTTTATAACAAAAGAGGGCATGGAATGGAAACGACAGCAACAATTCATGTAAAAAGGCAGGAATTTCATAATAGTATGGCGCTCGTCACTACGAACTTTATTATTTTTGCTTTAATGCCCTCTTGAGCACCTTACCAGTTGGGCCGTGCGGCAGCTCTTTGAGAAATTCAAAGTCCCTGGGTATTTTGTAATGCGGCAGATACTTTGCGCAATATTCTTTAATTTCACTTTCACTGCACGTCATATTTTCGCGCAACGCTATAAATGCCTTGGGTACTTCACCACGAACTTTATCGGATATTCCAAGGACAGCTACTTCAAAGACTTTTTCATGTCCACTAATAACATGTTCAATTTCATTCGGTGAAACATTTTCACCACTGATAATGATAAGCTCTTTTTTCCTTCCCGTGATCCACAGGAATCCTTCTTCATCCAGTTTCCCGTAATCTCCCGTCTTGAGCCAGCCATCGGAAGTGATAGTCTTTTTTGTTTCCTCCGGCAATTTAAAATATCCTTTCATCACATTCGGGCCCTTCACCCAGATTTCACCCTCATTATTTTTTGGCTGCGGGTATCCGTTATCGTCTGCAATTTTTATTTCCAGATTATTTAAAGGAGGGCCAATACTGCCATACTTGAATTTATCCGGGAGATTTACTGACACAATTGCAGTGGCCTCCGTCAGGCCATATCCTTCTGTTAAGGGTACCGAAAATGTTTTATTAAACGATTCCAGCACATCGCCCGGTAACGGCTCTCCACCTGAAGTGCATAGTTTCAGTGAACGCAGATTATAGTTTGATGTCTTTGCCGTTCTCAGAAGAACCCTGTACATAGAGGGAATAGCAAAGAGGGATGTTATTTTATGATTTTCAATCGCTTCTAGAACCTTTGGTCCGGAAAAGCGTTCATGGTAGATGACTGTTGCACCCATACACACGGGTAGGATCAGATTTGTAGTAAGCGCATAGGTATGGAAAAGCGGGAGGATTCCTAGTAGTATATCCCTTTCTGTAAACTTAAATGCAGAAATGCATCCCTCAAGATTTTTCAAAAAGTTTCTATGTGTCAGCATCACTCCTTTGGGATTAGTGTCTGTTCCTGATGTGTAAAGTATGGCAGCCAGCTCTTCCATATTGCCCAGCTTTGCCCTGTCTTCTTCCATCGGGGTAATATTGTCCTTGTTACTATCTGAGAGCAGGATATTTTTTATGTGACCTTGCATCTGAGGTGAAAACATTGCGTTTGTAATAATAGTGTCTATCTCAGCGTTATGGATTACAAAAGATAATTGTTGCGGTGAAAGGAGGTAGTTCAGAGGAACTGGGGTTTTTCCTGTCATTAATACCCCATAAAATGACGTTACAAAGTCTTTGCCATTGGGGAGGAGTATTCCTATATGATTGCTGGATGTACTTATTAAAGATAATCTGGCTGCATATAAGAGCGCTTCTTTGCGAATATCTTCATAGGTGTAAGTTCCATGCAAATCAACAACCGCAATTTTTTTTGCGTGTTTTCTGCAGGTGTCCAGAAAAGTTTTTATCAGTGTCATGATGAATAGTGATGTTCTTTGTTCGGGTATATGAAATTTTATGTGTGGAGATACTTTGCAGCGCTAATTTTTGTTTTCATCCAGATATTCAATATCGGCAATCTTTTTCCCCGAATATTTTTTATCCAATTCTTCCATATCGCCATTTTCTGAATTACCAAGGGTACTTTCCCATGTGTAGTTTACCTGCTGTGATTTTTCAACACACTCTTTTTCTTCTTCCTCTTTGCAACTTATACATAGGGTAGTAAACGGAATTGCTTTTAACCTGGCCTTTTTAATTTGTTTGCCACACTGTTCGCAGATTCCGTAGTGGCCAGCCCTGATTCTTGCCAGAGCTTCTTCTATCTGCTTTAATTCTCTCGCACCCTCTTTCGCAACGAGTATTTCCAGTCCTTCATTTGATATGCTTGACGCTATTTCGGCAACATCCGTTATCTTTTCACCATTGGCGTCCCTGTATTTTTTGAGTCTCTCCTCAACTTCGTGCAACAACGCCTTTTTTTTCGCCAGGAGGAGATATTCCATCTGTTTTAATTCTTTGGTATGCATGAAACTTTCGAACTCCTACAATAAAAATTAGATGTCAAGATTCCTGACTTCTAGTGCATGCTTTTCAATAAACTCTCTTCTTCGCTGAACGTCTTTTCCAGCCAAAGTGCTAAAAATGGCATCTGCTTTTACTGCATCCTCAACTTTTACCTTTAAAAGGGTTCTGGAATTTACATTCATGGTTGTCTCTGCGAGCTCCTCTGCATTCATCTCGCCAAGACCTTTGTACCTCTGTATTTCCAAACCCTTTCTTCCCATTTCACGAACTTTTATTAATACCTCTCCCAAGGAATTTGCATATACCTCCACGTCATTTGATGTTAACTTATATTTAACATTTGCAAGGGTCTGTCCATCGAAATATTCTTCTATCGAAAAGCCAAAACTCTCTATCATCTTCACTGTTTTTTCTATTTCTTTACTCTCGTGGTATTCAATGACATTTATCGCAATTTCTTTTTTTTCCTGGTTAAATTTTACATTATCTTCTTCATCGAGAATTTCTAACTCCTGTCCTTCGTTTTTCTGTTTTTCCTTGATAAATTGCTCTAATTCTTCTTCCCGATAAATATAAAAAATCTTTTCCTTATATGTCACTTTATAGATAGGAAAGCTTTTGCTTTTTTTGTCCATTAACCCTATAAACTTATCAAGCGCTATTCCCTTTTTCCTCAGTATTCTTTCATACTCTTCCATTTGTACCAGTGATTGAAGGAGTTTCTCCAGTTTTGAACTATCTATTTTTTCAAACTTCTTATTTTCGACTTCTAAGATCGTTCCTTCCGCACCGAGTTTAATCAGCGTCTTTTGCAGTTCCCTGTCATCATAAATATACTCCATTCTTTTCCTTCTCGTTACTTTATAAAGCGGCGGCTGGGCAACATATATGTGCTCTTTTTCTATGAGTTCTATCATATGGCGGAAGAAGAACGTTAACAACAGAGTTCTTATATGCGCCCCATCTATATCTGCATCTGTCATGATAATGATTTTAGAATAACGGAGATTTTCTAATTTAAAATCGTCTATGCCAATTCCTGTACCGAGCGCTGATATTAACGTTCTTATCTCTTCATTACCGAGCATTTTGTCAATGCGTGCTTTTTCAACGTTAATAATAACTCCTTTAAGAGGCAGTATTGCTTGAAATGTACGATCCCTTCCCTGTTTTGCCGTGCCTCCGGCAGATATACCTTCTACGATAAACATTTCTGAGCTTTCTACATCTCTGCTTGAGCAATCTGCCAACTTTCCCGGGAGACTGGAACTGCTTAGTGCCCCCTTCCTCCTCGTTAGATCCCTGGCTTTACGGGCTGCTTCTCTTGCTCTCGAAGCCTCGATTCCCTTATTTATAATCGCTTTTGCTGTTGCCGGCGTCTCTTCACAGTACAATCCTAATTGCTCGGCAACAACTGTTTCTACAAGGCTTTGAACCTCACGGTTGCCGAGTTTTGTTTTTGTTTGACCTTCGAACTGTGGATCCGGTATTTTTATGCTAATAACTGCCGTTAAACCTTCCTTATAATCATCTCCTGTTGGGGGTTTTTCCTCACCCATTATTCCCTTATTTTTTGCGTAATTATTGAGCGTTCGCGTAAGCGCAGCCCTGAAACCGCTCAGGTGAGTGCCGCCTTCAACTGTATTTATATTATTAGCAAACGAATATACGATCTCGCTGTATCCATCGTTGTACTGCATGGCAACTTCAACAGTAATTCCATCCGCTTCTTTTTCGAGATATATTATATCCTTATGCGCAACCTCTTTTCCCTCGTTTAATTCTTTTACAAATGCCTTTATGCCACCCTCGTACTTAAATACCTCATTTTTGTCTGCTCTCTCATCTGATAGAGTAATCTGTAGTCCTCTATTGAGAAAAGCAAACTCTCTCAATCTTTTTGCTATTGTTTCATAGCAGAATGTTGTCTCTTCAAATATCGTTGCATCAGGCTTAAATATGACCTTTGTGCCTCTTTTCTTAGTAACCCCCCGCACTTCAACTGGGGATTTTACTTCGCCTTTCTCGTAACGTTGAAAATATACATGCCCGTCTCTTCTTACCTCAACCTCCATCCATTCGCTCAGCGCATTTACAACAGATACGCCAACGCCATGCAAACCACCAGAAACCTTATAACTCTTATGCTCAAATTTACCACCGGCATGAAGCACCGTCATGACGACTTCCAGTGCAGACTTGTTTGTCTCTTTATGAATATCAACCGGAATACCTCTTCCATCGTCAATGACAGAGATACTCCCATCGGCATGTATTTTTACATTTATACTTTCACAAAATCCACCAACCGCTTCATCTACACTATTACAAACAACTTCTTCTACGAGATGATGTAATCCTCTCACCGTAGTGTCGCCAATATACATGGCTGGTCTTTTTCTAACTGCTTCTATTCCACCAAGTACCTTAATGGAGGCAGCATCATACGTATCTTTTTCCCCTACCTGATTAATTTTTTCCACTGTCCCCCTAAATTCCTACCCTAAATTTAATATCTTCCACAGACTTTTCACCTAATATATCATTAATCTGGGTAATTATAGCATTTCTCTCAAAGCTAGTCAAATAATGAATCATTACTGCCGACTCCACGCCAATCTGAAGCACCCTACCTTTCAACACAAGCACTTTCGTCATCTTAAAAACCTCTTCCCCCACTACTTGCCTCCACACATCTCTCAATTTTTGAAGAGTCCTATCCGAAGCACTCCTCTTTGGTAAAACACCTTTTAGTAACTGACCAATCTTCATAACGCTTCTCTTGTCACGAAAATATCTATCAGGCATTTCATACCGCTTTTTATTCTTCATTCTTCTACCTTATCATACTTACATTTCAATAGGCATTATTACATTTAACTGCTCATACCCAGCCTTCATAAGTACCGCGTCTTCTCCACCACCAAACTCCATGATAACAACATCATTATCCAAAGTCTTTAATACATCCAAAACATAATCAGGACTCATACTTATCTCAAATTCAGGTCCCTCATATGCAACACTCACCTCTAAATCCGCTCTACCTACATCAGCCACTTCTGTTATAAGCTGGAGCTTTCCTGACTTAATTACAAATTTTACTATCCTGTATCCTTCATTAGTCATAAACGACGCCATTCGCACAGCTGTAGCCAACTCATCTTTCTTTACTTCCACAACCTTATCATTTCCCTTAGGTATGACATCCCCATAATTCGGATACCTGCCATCTATGAGCTGGGACAATATTTCACCTCTTTCATTTACAATATTTATCTGCGACTCACCTATACCTAACCTTATAACCCCCTTATAATCTGACACAAATTTCTGTAAAAATGCCAGACACTTTACCGTAACTATCCCTTCCATAGAGGCACCATCCGGATTACTCACCTTCCTCTTTACATAAGATAACCTGTTGCCATCTGATGCAACCATAACAATATCTTCCTTATCAACCTTCACATATACGCCACATAAGATTGCCTTTGCCTTCACTGCTGACGCCGCATGTACCACCTTACTAATCATACTACTTATAACTTCACTATCAACTTCCACAAAGCTTTTTATATCCATCGAATGAACTTCAGGATATTGTCCAACGTCCTCACAAACCACCTTAAAATTTCCACCCCTCGACTTTATCACACAATGACCACTATCAACAGAAAATACAACCTCTTCATTTCCCGCCCATTCTCTTAAAATATTATTCAATCTAACTGCCGGCAGAACGACTCCCCCTTCACCAATACACTCATTTGCCTGTACATCACACTTCACTAATATTTCCAAATCCGTCGCTGTTAACTTTACCTTCCCTTCCCGGGCTTCTAATTTTACACCCTGCAATACATGCCTTATTGCTGAAGTCGGAACGATACCTGCCACCAGATTAAAACTCTTATACAAATTGCTTCCACTACAACATATGTTTATCATACTATATTCCTATATTATATAATCTTTTAAATATCTCAGTATTACTATAACACTGTTCACTAATATATAAAGAAAGCCTAACTACAATGAAATCAATAATATAATCATACATTAACCTTGTAGATACCTTGTAGAATCTTACCTTATTAATCTTCACCCTTAAAATGTTAAGTAAAAATACTTATCAAGTCTTGCAAAACTATGAACATATATTTTAACAGATTATATCCGTATTAAATACTTCATAATCCACGAAGATCATCTTCTAATTTTTGTATCGTAAGTTGGAGATTCTTATCTTTTTGTAAAATTTCTGAAATTTTATTATCTGCATGAATTACGGTAGAGTGATCCCTCCCACCAATATAACCACCGATTTCTGACAGCGATAAATTTGTCAGCTTTCTGGACAAATGAATAGCTATTTGTCTTGGTATCACGAGATTTCTTTCCCTGCATTTTGATAAAAGTTGTGATATGCTTAGGTTAAATCTTCTTGAAACGACCTCGATAATAGATTGGACATTTATAGATTTCTTGTTACCGATAATTTCTCTGACAACTTTTTTTGCCAGCTCGGTAATGTTATCGTTTTGTGTCGATTTCAAGAGTTTCCCCAGCATTGATACAGCATCTTCTATTTCAGAAATACTTCCTGCTACATTTTCTGCCAGATATGAAGCAGAACTATAGGGTAAATCAAAACCCCATAGCATTGCTTTTTTCTCAAAAAGTGCTATACGTGTTTCCAGTGATGGGTAGTCTATGCTACAGAGTAATCCCCATTTAAAGCGGGATATTAGTCTTTCTTCCAGAGAGCTTATTGATTCTGGAGGCCGATCGCTTGTGACGATAATTTGTTTTCCAGCGTTATAAAGCATATTGAATATATGGAAAAACTCTTCTCTACATCCTTGCAAGTTCTCTAAAAACTGTATATCATCTACTAAGAGCATATCTGCGTTCTTGTACAATGTTCTGAAAGAATCCCAGTTATTTGACTTTATTGTTGAAATATAATGACTGACAAAGCTCTCACATGGAATATAGTGAATGTTCATTGTTTGCTGAAAAGCAAGCTCGTTGAAAATTGCGCTTAAGAGATGAGTCTTTCCAAGACCAGGAGCGCTGTGTATAAATAACGGATTGTAAGCGTAATCTTGAGATTTAGATATTGAAACAGCGGCTGCATGTGCAAGCCTATTGCACTGTCCTACGACAAAGTTTTCAAAGGTGTAATAATTGCTCGCAAAAGTTTTTTTAATACATCTGTTCAGTCCTTGTGATTCACATATGAAAAGCGATTGAGGGAAAAGACTTTTGTATAGTTCATTTTCAAGGGAAAATTGAACTTCTTTGGAAGAATTTGTTACTTTATATGTAATATGAGAAAAAATATCCGCACAGTTGCAATAAAGCCAATCTCTTGTTAGATTGTTAGGTACAAAAAAAGTGACGTAGCAGTCAGAAATGGACGCTACTTTTATGCATGAAACCCAAGCAGCAAAATTTTTATTTGAAATAAGTTCTTTCACCCCTAACAGTATGTTGTTCAGTATAGAGTTTGTATCACTCTCATGAATGAAGAACCAACGTATACCATTACCCTCTACGTTTATATCTGGCTTCTGGATGGTATCAAACATTAGTAAATATGGGATGTAGGATTTTGAAGCAAATAAGAAAATTTAATATGTGTAAATTTGGGATAATATCAACAACAAGAAGAGATGTCAAACAAAAATAGACCAAGTGTGAGCAGGCGTTTTTATACCGTTGGTTTTACTCTTATAGAACTCATAGTTGTTATGGTGATCATAGGTATTGCCGCAGGCGTTGGTGTGCCAAAGTATATTGGTTCTTTAGAAACACTTAAGTTTAGAAATACATTGAGCGAAGTATCATCTTTTTTGCGTGAAGAACGTTTAAAGGCAATATCCAAGTCTGAAGCGACGTTTGTAGTCTTTAATCTTCAAAACGGACGCTGCTGGAATGCGGAGAAAAAAATAATATCCTTGCCGCTGGAAATAGAATTGTCTGCATATAAAACAGAAATATATAGTGATAATAAGAAAGAGAAAGAGATTAAATTCTATCCGAATGGTACAGCGACCGAAGAAAGAATAGGTTTCACCTGCAATAAAATGACGTCTGTATTGCATGTAGAACCGATGGGTGGACTTATCTACTTTACAAACGATGAGGATACTGGACAGTTTACACGGTACCCAAGAAAGCAGGAGGAACAATAACATATAGTGAAAATATAAAAACCAAAGTATTGATATAATAGAAGCATAGAGATTATAATATGAAGAAAGTAAAATGAAGCGAAAATGCAGCACACTGTGATGGTTGTATGTATAAAAATTTTATTGGAGACTTAATATGAGGCAAAAAGTGCTGGGCTGTTGGTCAAGGAATATGGGTTTCACGCTGTTGGAATTACTCATCGTCATGATTATTATCGGTCTTCTCGCTGCATTAATAGGTCCTAAAATGATAGGAAGAGTCGGTGAGTCACGTCAAACGGTAGCAAAACAGCAAATAGAGGGATTTTCAAGCGCCCTTGAAATGTATAAACTGGATACCACAAAATATCCAACACAAGAACAAGGCCTGGAAGCGCTTGTGACAGCGCCGCAGGGAACTTCTAACTGGAAAGGGCCTTATTTAAAGAAAAAATTTGTTCCTAAAGATCCCTGGGGAAATAATTACCTGTATATTTATCCCGGGGAACATGGCGATTACGACATAGTATCTAATGGCGCGGATGGAAACTCGGGCGGCGAAGGTGAAAATAGAGATGTAGTAAGTTGGGAATAACAAATCATGTCTTGCGTTTTTACATCAACATTAAATAACATTTACGAAAGTTATCTTTATGAGTCAATCAAATATTCATACGATTGGCGATATGATCCTGAGCACCGGGAAGGTAAGCCGGGCGGATATGGATCGTGCCCTCGAGGTGCAGAAACAAACCGGGCAGAAACTTGGACGTATTCTCATAGACCTGGGAACAGTTTCTGAAGAGGATTTACGACAGGCTTACAGTAGTATGCTCAATATCCCCGCGTGGGAAAAGAAAAAGGATGAACAATATCCAATAGTAGAAGGCATGCCGAAGGTATTCCTTGTTTCAAATCGGGTGCTTCCTCTGAAAGTACGTGACGGTATAATAGACGTTGTACTTGCGGACCCGCAGGATACAATGCTCATAGAGAGTATCACACTAGCCACGGACAAGCAGGTAAATATATATGCAGGGTGCGAAAAAGACATTCTAACGTCCCTGGAAGCAACCTACGAAGGTGAAGTTAAGGAGCAGGAAGACACAGCCTCTTCCAGCATAGAGGTGATGGAGGATGTCGAGCAGCTTCGTGACATGGCCTCTGAAGCGCCTGTTATACGCCTTGTCAATAGCGTACTAACGAAGGCGATAGAAATAGGGGCAAGTGATGTGCACCTGGAAGTTTTTGAGAAAAATACCCGGTTACGATACCGGGTAGACGGAGTACTCCGTGAATTGACCCCGCCACCACGTGAACTCTATAATGCGATCATTTCCCGTATCAAAATAATGTCGAAATTAAACATAGCGGAGAAGCGCCTGCCGCAGGATGGAAGGATTAGAATGAAGGTTGCGGGAAAAGAGGTGGATTTGAGAGTCTCTATTATTCCTATGAGCCACGGTGAAGGGGTTGTAATGAGGATTCTGGACCGTTCTGCGGTTGTGCTTAATCTGGAAAAGTTGGGGTTTAATCCGGATTTTCTCTTAAAATTCCGGCATATGATTAACAAGCCAGAAGGAATGTTACTGGTTACCGGGCCCACGGGAAGTGGAAAGACAACAACGCTTTACGCTGTACTTCGTGAAATAGTCTCACCGGAGGTAAAAATCATTACGGTAGAAGATCCCGTTGAGTATAGCATGGAAGGTGTAAATCAGATACAGGTAAATCCGCAAATTGAGTTGACGTTTGCATCAGGGCTCCGCTCTATTTTAAGACACGATCCGGATGTAGTACTTATTGGTGAGATAAGGGATAAAGAAACAGCGTCCATTGCGACACAGGCGGCGCTTACGGGACATCTCGTTCTTACAACACTTCACACAAACGATTCAGCATCTGCCTTTACTCGTCTCATGGATATGGGGATAGAGGATTATCTTATATCTTCGTGTGTCATTGGCGTCCTTGCTCAGCGCTTGGTGAGAAAGATATGTATGAATTGCCGGGAGTCGTATATACCTGCCGAAGACGTACGGCAAACCGTACGTCTGAAAGAAGGGATGCCGCTTTATAAAGCCAAAGGTTGTGATGAGTGTAATAACACAGGTTTCAAGGGACGTAAGTGTATTGCTGAATTTTTGATCGTTGATGATGCGATACGAAGGCTTATCCTGGCGCACAGAGACTCGGGAGAAATCATGAAGGAAGCTATAAAAAGAGGGACAAAAAATTTGTGGGAAGATGGCCTGGAATCCGTGCAAAGGGGTGAAACGACATTGGATGAACTTTTACGCGTATCTTCTGACACTTAATCAATTACAACGAAAGGGGGCATATTTGTTCTTGCCCCTGTGAAGAATTTATCAATAATTTTGGTCTCTTCAACCCGAATATCCCTGCCGACCGAGAAGATAAAGTGGCGCACTTTTTCCCTGCATGAGATCTATCAAGTCACGTAGCTGCGGGAATATACCGGATAATTCTTGAAACAGGATGAATAGGCATTTTGGTTTGAAATAATGTTCGAAATAATCAAAATGATGGTGTTGTCCAATAAATATAAAAGCTGGTTTTATTCACCATGAACCAGACGGTATAAAAGCTATAGACCAAAAAGGTGGAAGCGGAAAAGGGAAATTAATGCAAAGTAGGCTTTATATCTATCCTGATACGTCAGCAAAGCTGGTGCATGTTATATCTGTAGGCGATAAAACTGATCAAAAAAGTGATATTAACGAATGTAGAAAATATATAAAACCTTTAAAGTAAGGTTCGAGGGGGAGAAAATGGGGAAAAAATATAATACCGTTTTAGAAATGGTGAACAAGCTTTCCGAGGACAAAGATTTTAATAAATCTTTAGAGAAGGAAATTAAGGGAAGACAAATATCAAAAACTTTATTTGCAATGAGGTGTAAACGTGGATTAACTCAATCCCAACTTGCTGAAGAGACACACTTCAGTCAAGGGAAGATATCAAAAATTGAAAAGTCGTTTGATACAGACCTTACAATCAAAGATTTAGCCGCCTATTGTTCAGCGCTTAATATGCGAGTTGAGATCGGCTTTTCTGATATGAGAATGACTATGGTGAATCGGGTAAAATACCATTTTTTTGAACTCAAAAACCTTTTAGACGAAATGAGAAATAAGGAACCCATACACGTTTTAAACCCAATTAACCTGGAAGACTTTAATGAGAATATCAAAAATGACAATGAAGAATTAGTTTCCTGATTTTATAATTTTTACTGAATTTTCTAATACGGGGCTAACTATATAAGGTATACTTTTTTGTTAACCTTTTTGTATAAATATTATAGAAAAAGGTTAAAAAGAGAAATTGAAAGATGAAGATTGGAGTTGCATTAAACAAAAGGAAGGTAAATTTTGGCTGCTGAAATTATAGGTTGTATTCATCTCCTGCCGCTTCCTGGTTCACCGGGATATGCCTTTAACAGAGAAGCGATTATTAACAAGGCGCTCTGCGAGCTTGAGATATATAAAGCGGCAGGCGTTGATGGTCTCATTGTTGAAAATACTTCGGACATACCTTATCTTAAAGGAACCGTTTATCCCGAAACGGTAAGCATGCTATCTATTATATGTCATGAAATCAGGAAGAGGTGTAATCTCTATCTTGGCTTGCAGGTTCTTGCAGGCGCCAATAGAGAAGCGATTTCGATAGCTTCTAATACCGGATTTGATTTTATCCGTGTGGAGGGGTTTTCTTTTGCCCATATAGGGGATGAAGGCTTAATCCAAAGCTGTGCGGCCGAGTTGATGCGTAAACGGGCATATTTGAGGGCAGACCACATAAAAGTGATTGCCGATATCAAGAAAAAACACGCGAGCCATGCGATCACTGCTGATCTTTCACTGGTAGAGATGGCGAGACTTACGGAATACCTGGAGCCGGACGGTCTCGTTATATCAGGATTTACTACCGGCGCTGCGCCTGCAGTCGCGGATGTGAAATCTGTAAAAGAGGGTGTAAAACTACCTATTTATGTTGGTTCTGGCGTTACCGGGGAAAATGTTCTCGAATTTACAAAAGTCTCTGATTATCTTATTGTCGGTTCTTACTTTAAGAAGGACGGTTATTGGAAAAATGAACTTGATAACAATAAGGTTTGTGAATTTCTGAAGTTGGTAAGATCTGTGCAAACGTGAGTTGCTCCTACTCTCCGCGTGGGAATGAGCGGAGAACATCTTATAATAATTCTTCGAGATACGTTTCGAATGTGTTGAGCAGTTCTTTCTGATTCATATTTTTGTGTTTGTCTGTGAGTAAGGAACCCACCTGTTTTTTTAACGTCCTTAAATAGAATCTATTTTCATACAACAACCGGGCAACATGCTGAATTTCCAGGTATGATTCGAGGATGTCACAGCCTGGACTCCTTATAGAACAGCGCTCATCCCACCCCAACCACTCCCAGGTGCATACCAGATTTAATTTTTTCAGGATAAACTTATTCAGGAGCGCCTGAAACCAGGTGCGATGGTAGGCGCCGTCAAAGACAATATACGCAGGTTCACCCCAATGGCCTTCGCACGACGACCATGTTGATATACCGAGCGAAGAAATTGATATGACCAGACGGGCGATAAACGGTTCCAGGTCGTATACACGGATTGCGGGAAGTTGCCCAACGTTTTTAAACTGGTCAAATTTACCATACCAATCGCGTTCCCAATTCAATCGAAAAAGGTCAACAGGAATCTCATGGGTAAAGAGTTCTGTCAAATAGTGCTTGCTGTTTATATCATAGAGCTGTGTATTAATCGCATCAAAGCATACGTGCCGGTCTTGAAGAGTTCCTTCACCTTTGTGTTTATCAACGGCGTCCTGATGTGGTTTCGTGTACGTCTTTTTATAATGAATATACTGCAAGGCCTCCAGGAATTCACCGTCGTCCCTGTGCGCATTATCACTTAACCGTATTTTCCCTGTACTTTTGTCCAATTCCAACAAAAAACCCCGTGCAGTATAAATTTCATAGAATCGGTCTGTTTGTGCTGTTTTTCCTGCGGATATTTTTTCAATAAATTTTTCAATGATGGGTGTGTTCATTGCGTAGGAATTTTCATTTTATTCATGCGGGTTTCCTGTTTGTAGTAGCGACTTCAGTCGCTTCCTCGTATAAGTTATTCTACCGCTCCGGCGCAGTTGTGATGATTACTATCCGTATAGAGTGGTTTATGAGAGAAAGATTGCTTCGCTTCGCTCGCAATGACAGAATAAAACCGCAAGAAGGGGTTCCTGTCCACAATGACGCGCAGTAAGCGTAAGTGCGTGTCATGGCGAAGGCGATAGCTGTCTCACTGAGGGCATCCAATGTCATTGCGAGGGTCTTTTCTGAAGCAATCTCTGCTCTTGCTTTTGATAGTCCGCAAAATTTAACTGTCGGGGGACGGTTCTGACGATACTTCCCTCAGAATGACTGTTCTGCCCTTATAGGAAACCAGGTTTTTATTTCCTTTTAAGAGCGTAATAATCCTGCTGATGGTCTCTCGTGATGTTCCAACTATATTGGAAAGCTCCTGGTGGGTGGGGGCGTGTTGGATTTCAACAGTATTTTCTACCTTAACCCCCTGATCGTGTGCCAATTGCTGGAGCACCCGTACCGTCCTTCCGTAAACATCCAGAAAAGCCAGACTTTCAATCTTTTCATCAGCATGCCTCAAGCGGGAGCAGATCTCCTTTAATACTTTTTTTAATATGTCTGTTTGGGTTGTTATTAAGTCGTAGAAACTATTTCTGGTAAGCATAAACAGTGAGGCATCTTCAACGACAATCACGCAAGCGGATCTGGGCTCGTTATCCAGCAGGGACAGTTCACCGAAAAAATCACCTGACTTTAAGACAGAAAGGACGATCTCCTTGCCATCTTTATTAAAAAGCGTTACTTTTACGACACCGCTTACAACAATGTAAAAAATATCGCCTGGATCACCCTGACGTACGACGGTATATCCTTTGGCAAATTTCTTGACCGTTCCAACCTTATAAAGCATATCGAGTTGTTTTTCGTTCAGGGCGCTGAATAACGGTACGTTTTTTAGTTCGGTATTTAAATTAATTTCCTTTCCTTTGTTCATACGCTATCTTATGTGGCTTTACAGCACAACATCCTCCACAATTTTTCGTCTTGTTTATACGTCGGAATGGTTTAGGCTGACGGGAAAAATGCTTTTTCCGTTTACGTAAAGGAGCGTTCTTGAAAAATTTCTTAGGAGATTAACTTTTTACGGCAATCTTATCGTTCAGAGCCTTGATAAATTTGTCCATATCCACGTTGTGCATCCTGGTTGCCATTTCAATGGACGCAACACGGCCCATGGTATTCCGCATAACAGGATTGGCCATCTGGCTAAAACCAAAGTCAATAAATACCTGAAGTGTCCCTGGATATGCGTCTACTATATCGAAGACCTTTGTATCCTTTGTGACCTCTAATAACTTCTTTGCTTCGGCTGGCTTGACAACCTGTGTAGTATTCATAGTTTTCCACAGATTATATCCAAAGAGACCGAGCGCTGCTAATTCAAACCATCCAGAGGTTCCCATGGTCGCATAAAAGAGCTTTTTTCCGCTCACTCCCACGAGAATTTGAGAAAATACTCGTAAAAAACAACCAACATTTATGAGGATAAATGTGAAGTCAGATAATTTCTGGCTATACATATTAATACCTTTGAATGTAGGAATCATTTTCGATGCATAACCAATAATCATCATCGTTATGAATCCAACGGTGAGCGCATGATTCAACGAACCATGAAACCTTTTTTGCATTTCCGAACCGTGTCCCAGAAATGGGATAACAAGGAGAATTATCGCGCTGATAATAAGCCAGATATATGCCGTACGAATGGTCTTGGTGTAACTCCTGTCCATTACCACATCGTGAAGTTCTTTTGTGGAGCGTTCAAAAACGCGTAAACCATAGATAAATGCGAGGATAGCAAAGGCCATGGGAAAGACAATAAATTGAGAAAATCTCAATGCCACGTTACTTTTATCGGCGAGCATGTACGTTACAAAGTATACCGGAATGGATAGGTTGAGGATCCAAAAGGTCAGGTTGACCGGCTTTTCACGGACTGGCTTGATATCAAGAAATGCGTACACCGTCCTGATGTTTATAGCAAAGATAAACATACACACAAAACCAAAAAGATAAAGGTGCACATAGGGACTGAATACTGCTCTGGGAATCTCAGTCAAGGCATGTTTGTATATATACATGATCATTGCGAAATTTAACCCTGTTGAAATAAGAAACCAGATAACACCTGCCTTGAAAAATTTATCAAAGACGCCTTTTTTTTCCTTACTTGCCAGAATAGTGCGGAGGATAATTAAGACAAATAGACAAATCGAGATGGTTTCACAAATTGAAGATATCGGTAACAGGAATCTCGTACCCTGGAAGGATAGCGGCTGTATGATTGTCCGTAACACTAAACTGGCAACAATGAGCACGTAGCAGATGCTGGTCAGATTTCTCGATCTGAGCTCGGTATTCTTTACCCGTGGGATGATATAGAAGGAAAAACCCATGATACAAAGCCCCACCCACCCATAAAGTTGAGCATGACCGTGAGCCTGAATAAGTGCATAGTATATGGAATTAAAATTCAGCTTGAGAGCTATATAACTCAATATGATAGCGCCAAAAGTCACGCCAACGGTAAGCGTCGATATAATGGCGGTTTTAACAAACTTTTCGTATATCTTATCTTCTTCCAATTTTGGAAGTTCGACATGTTCTCCGCCACCCTTTGCAATGGCCTCGTTGAGCTCTTTTACAAGGGTGTCATAATCAACCTCATGTGCTTTGGCAAAAAAGGCAATTGGTTCATTGGGACCACGAACACCGCCCGCAATAACAAGATTGTATTTTTTGAATACGGAAAGCGTTTCCGGATGCGACTCAATGAGATCTTTGATTATAGTATTTCTGTTAATTTCCATAACTGAGAAGTAAAACACATTTTACAGAAGCTTTCAAGAAAATAAAATGCATAAGGTTGTTTTCGTGATTTTTCTATCTGTACAGACAGGTTGAAATATCTCCCGTTATGTTTCAATCCATTCAATATGAGGTATCCGTAGTTTCTCCTGTGTGCTTCACCTTGACAGAACAGGGCTGAGTTGTTATAGTTTTTTCGTAATCAGGATTTAAGTGTCATTGCGAGCGAAGCGAAGCAATCTCTCCCTCATTATAATAATTCCAGGAGATTTCTTCGTAAAAAACCCTCACAATAACACGATGATTGACTTTTTGCACAAGCTCTAATGACATTGACCGGCTACTGCCAGACACACACACTTTTTAAGCTCTTTATGAGCTTTTGACTTTTGAGATTCGTAACATGATTAGTTCCCCACAATTTCTTAAAGACCGGGAATCCAAAACCGTCTTCTTTGAAACCTTCGGCTGCCAGATGAATAAACTCGATGCAGAGCTTTCATTGGGATTGTTGCAGGAGGATGGCTATCGCATCGTTGACAAGGTTGAAGACGCCGATGTGGTTTTGTTCAACACCTGTAGCGTCCGGCAACACGCCGAAGATAAGGTGTATTCCCACCTGGGGGCGTTAAAAACACTGAAAAAAAAACACCCGGAGGTCATTATTGGCGTCCTCGGTTGTATGGCGCAAAAGGATGGTGAGTCCATATTCAAGCGTATGCCGCTTGTTGATCTTGTTTGTGGTACTCGCATGTTTTCCCGGCTACCGGAACTCCTCTTAACTGTCAGAAATCATGGCTCCCATGTGTTAGCGGTGGATGAGGATCAGGTTGTCAGTGTAAAGCGGGTGGCTGCCTACCGCCCAAATACATATCAGGCTTTTGTTACGGTTATCAGGGGGTGCGATAATTTCTGCTCGTATTGTATTGTACCCTATGTACGCGGTCGGGAGATCAGCCGGACAATTTCCGATGTCAAAGAAGAGGTACAATCCCTGGTGTCAAACGGTTGTAAAGAAATTACGCTCCTCGGACAAAATATCAATTCGTACGGAAAGGGACTGCCCGGAAATGTTAATCTGGGAGACCTCCTTTCAGCGCTGGAAGATATAGACGGCCTTGACAGAGTCAGATTTGTAACTTCTCATCCTGCAGATATGTCGCGTGACATCATCCGCACCATAAGCAGGTTAAAAAAAGTGTGTGAGCATATACACATGCCTGCACAATCCGGTTCTGACCGGGTACTCGAACTGATGCGACGCGGGTATACATCGGGTTACTATCGTGAATTAATCAGATTTGCACGGGAGCATATTCCCCATCTTGCCGTGGCGAGTGACTTTATTGTCGGATTTCCCGGAGAAACAGAGGAAGACTTCCAGGAGACCGTGCAAATGATGGAAGATATTCGTTTTCAAAACTGCTTTATATTTAAATACTCGCCCCGTACAGGCACGAAGGCTGCCGAACTGACAGACGATGTGGCTGACGAGGTAAAAAGGGAACGGAATTTAAAGTTGCTGGAATTACAGAAGCGCATCAGCCTGGAAGAAAACAAAAAGGTGTTGGGCAAAAAGGTGCAGGTGCTTGTAGAAGGCGGAAGCAAATCCGATCCAGGCAAGCTGACGGGCAGGACACGGCAAAATCATATTGTTATTTTCCATGGCACGCCCGATTTGGCAGGAAGACTCGTCGATATTACCATACAGGAAGTAACCGATCTTACCCTGTTCGGCAAGCTACCGATGGTTTAAGCTGAGCTGCTTATGGTAGTTCTTTAGCTCGTTTCCATAAGCCGTTCAAACTGTTCAAACGGCTCAATCGGTTTAAACGGCTTAAACAGTTCAAGCGGCTTAAACGGTTTAAACCGTTTGAATAAAATGAAAATTCCTCTGCAATTAGGTTAGTAACTCTTCCCTCATATACACCTTATAGAGTTGGCTGTAAAGTCCGCCTTGTCGCAGCAATTCTTCGTGACTGCCTTCTTCAATCTTTTCTCCCTTGTTCAAGACTATAATCTTATCGCAATGGAGTATGGTGGATAACCGATGGGCGATGATCATAGACGTCCTGCCCTTTGTTACTTTGTGGAGGGCATTCTGTATGAGTACCTCAGCGATGGGGTCCATGTTGGAAGTGGCTTCATCGAGGATGATCACCCGCGGGTCATAAATGATAATTCTTGATAAGGAGATAAATTGGCGTTCACCGGCGGAAAGGTTTGCCCCGCGCTCGGCAATTTCCGTATCAAGACCTCTGTGCATACGATCTATAAAAGGCATCAGGCCAAGAGAATCAATGATACCCAGTACCTCTGAATCTGACAGAGGATTGAAGAGGGTAATATTTTCCCGTAATGTGCCTGCAAATAAAAAAACATCCTGGCTGACCAACCCAATGACATGTCGTAATCCAATCTTTTCTATCTTGCGAATATCGATATGGTCGAGATAAATGGTTCCTTTCTGGATTTCGTAGAGACGCGTTAAAACACTCGTGATTGACGTTTTGCCGCTTCCCGTCACACCCACGAGGGCAACGGATTGTCCGGGTTCTATTCGGAATGAAATGTCCTTGAGTACATAATCATTTCCCGTATAGGAAAACCAGACGTTTTCAAATTGTATTGCACCGTGAAAGCCGATTTTCAAGACTTCCCGATCGGGATTTGGAATAACGTAATCCACTTCGGGCTGTTCTCCCATAAGACTAAAGATACGCTCGGCAGACGCCATGGCGCCCTGAAAGATATTGTATTTTTCTACAATATCCCGGATCGGGTCAAATAAGTCGTGGATGTATGAGAGAAACGCCACCAGAATCCCCAACGTGAGAAACCCGTGTATATATTTCCCGGCGCCGTACCAGAGGATAAGGCCAACCGCCAGTGCGCTTACCATATTAATTGCCGGTTGAAATACAGCAAAATAACGGATATATTTGACCTGTTCTTTTAAATATTCATCGTTGATCGTGTCAAATTTTTCATAGTTCTTTTTCTCCCGGTTAAAAAGCTGGATAACCTTCATCCCGTTAATATTTTCATTCAGATAGGCATTGATGCTTGCAAGTTTACGCCGTATCTCACGGAATGAATTCTTCATGCGGCCGCCAAACCAGAGGGTAATGATTACAATAATAGGAAAAACGGAAAGGGTAATCAGGGCGAGCTTCCAGTTTAACATGAACATGGCCACAAAGATGCCCAGAATAATACAAATATCCCCTATCACAACAATGACGCCGGCGGAAAAAAGTTCTCCGATAGCCGCAATATCATTGGTCAGGCGCGTAACAATTCTGCCAATGGGGTTCTTGTCAAAAAAGGAAACCGGGAGCGATTGAACGTGGCGGAAAAGTTCCATACGCATATCCAGCATAACCTTCTGTCCAATAACCTGTATATTATAACTTTGCAGGATAACCAATAATAACCGCAGTGATTGGATGCCCAGGATGTAAAGTGCAATTTTATAGGTGAGTGATATATCTCCCCTGGTGATGCCATGATCAATTGCATATCCGAAGAGATATGGACACATCAGGAAGAGGGCGGTAGTCGCTACTACCATAAGCACCGATATGACGCCAGCGCCTTTGTAGCGGAGGATATACGACAGCAGTTTTTTAATGACTGTTCTGTCGTATACCTTGCCGGTTAAAACATCTTCTGTGAAAAATTCTTCTTTATTCATCTTCTATTTTCTCTTCCAGCGCCTCTTTCGTGTATAAAGAAGTATATAACCCGTTGGTTTTGATAAGTTGTTTGTGTGTGCCTTTCTCCACGATCATGCCGTCTTTCATGACAACAATTATATCAAAATCCTGAATGGCAGGGAGTCTGTGGGTAACAACCAGCAGGGTTCTGCCGGGAAATGTTTTTACGATATTTTTCATTATGGCGTCTTCTACCCGTGCATCTACGGCGGAAAGGCAATCGTCCAGAATAATAATGCGTGGATTGATAGCAAGCGCCCGTGCGATAGTAATGCGCTGCTTCTGGCCGCCGGATAAATTGATTCCCCGTTCGCCCAGATAACTCTCAAATTTATGGGGAAGTTCCTGTATTTCCTTTTCTATGCCCGCCATACGGGCAAGTTCCTGTGCTCTATCGCTCTGTGTAACATTTTCTGCGCCAAACAATATATTGTCTTCTATCCTGTCAGAGAATAAAAAAGTATCCTGCGGTACAAAGCCGATATGCTGGCGCAGTATTTTAATATCGATTGCATTAATATCAATGCCATCTAAAAAAATCCTCTGCATATCTACGGGGATAATTCCCGGGAGCATATTTACCAGCGTTGACTTACCGCTCCCAAGAGGACCGACAAGGGCTACACGCTGACCTGCGGAGATTTTTAAGTTTATACCTTTGAGTATCCACTCTTCATGGCCTTCGTACCGAAAGTTTATATCCCGGAATTCGATCTCGCCTTTTGGTGTGTGGTGTTGTCTTTCTACGACCGCTGTTGTTACTCCATTTTTACCTTCTTCCCTGGCAAGATGACGCTGGTGAGATGAGGTAGTATGGAGAGTAACTGGATTGTCGCATTGTGCCTCCCTGTTGCTCTTTGAAATTGTTTCTGGCCTTTCCTCCATTACCTCGTCAATCCGTTTCATGGAGGCATTTCCACGTTGTAACAGGGACAAACACCATCCGATGGCAGTCATGGGCCAGACCATCATGGAGATATAACGTTGAAATGCAACGAGCGTTCCTAAGGTAATAGCGCCCCCGATGACCATCTTTCCTCCAATAAACAGCAAGATAATGATGGCGGTATAAGTGATATATTCGAATATGGGTCCCAGAAGGGATTGGGGGATGGCCAGTGAGAGATTTTTTTTCATATATTCTTTGCACAATTTCAGGAGGACGCTTTCCGCCTGGCGGGACATATTAAACAATTTTACAATACGTACACCTGATGTATTTTCCTGCACCTTTTCACTGATCCTTGAAAACTGTTCCTGAACATCACGAAATCTTTTATCAATAACGTCTTTAATTTTATAGGCGATAAAGGGTGTTATGGGCATCAGCAGGAATGTATAAAAAGATAATTTAGGCGACAAGTAAAGAATGATTGGCGGTACGAGAAAGAAATAAAATAATGCATCAAGGCCGATCAGGAGTCCAGGCCCGACAGCCATCCGGACGGCGCCAATATCGTTCGTAGCCCGTGACATAAGGTCGCCCGTTTTGTATTTTTGAAAGAATCTCCGGGAGAGTGTCTCGATATGCTGAAAGAATGCCATGCGAAGGTCGTAATCGCATCGAAAGGATGTGCCAATAAAATTAATTCTCCAGAGATAACGACATACCCCCTGAAAAAAACTCACCGCAATGAAAAGGAATGAAAGGGTGATAATTTTTTTTAAACTGGCCTCTTTTGAAAGGATATCGATTGCCTTTTTAAGTATGAGGGGTGGAAAGATATTGATGATGTCTACTGCAATCAGGGCGAGGGTACCAATAATAAAGTACCGTTTATATTTTTTTACAAATACCCTGTAGATAATGCTTTTTTCCCAGAATCCCCGCGTCTTCTTCACAATCGCGTTCAATGGTATTGTCTTTTCCTTCAATTATCTCTGTATTTTTGCGAATTTTTGTATAAAATATAAAATTTATCACATTTTAAAAAAATTGTATATGATTAATTCACGATAGAGATATTCAATGGGAAAAAATAGTTTAAGAGAAACAGTCTACGCCTTTAATAAGCACGATGTTGTTGCCACCTATGACCTTGATATGGATACATGGCATCCCAACCGTACGAAAATGGCGTCCATCATCTGCGAAATTTTGCCGTTTCGCAGAGATCAACATTTACGGTTCTTAGACCTGGGGGTGGGGACGGGTTACCTCTCATTCAGGATTATTGAAACATTTCCCCGGGTAACCATTACGGCCACCGATGCCGCTGAACTTATGGTAGAAAAAGCCAGGTTGAGACTTTGCGACCACCTCGAACAGGTTACCTTTCGTATCTCAACCTTCCAGGAATTACCCCAGAAAGAAAACACCTTTTCAAACCTGGATGCGGTGGTTTCTTCATTTGCACTCCATCATTTATACAGAGAAGAAAAATTAGCGCTCTTTAAATACATTCACTCGATCCTAAAACCCAACGGCTGGTTTGTGAACGGTGATATTTTTAAGACTCCTGATGGTGTGTTTGAATCGCGGTTCCGGTACCTCCACTACCTGGGCATACAACAAAGGTTAAAAATGGTTAAAAATCAGGAAAAAACCCTAGACCAGATATCCTCGGAATTAATGGAAAAGGAGAAAAAGGGCGGCGACCATCTTTTGTATCTGGCGGATGACCTTCAGCTCCTTAAAGAGGCTGGATTTCCCACTACCGAGTGCTTCTGGAAGGAGTACCGGGAAGCGGTATACGGGGGAATAAAATGATTCGTTTGAATAATATCAGTCTTGCCTTCGGTGCCCGGACTGTTTTAGATGCTATTTCATTACAGATACGGAGAAGCAACCGGATAGGTCTTATAGGTCCAAATGGCGCAGGCAAATCAACACTCTTCAAACTTCTCTGCAAATTTATTGAACCCAGCGCTGGCGAGCTTGTTTTTGCAAAAGATACGGCTATTGGCTATCTGCCACAGGAAGGATTTGTTTTTAAAAAAAGCACTGTATTTGAAGAGGCCAGCTCTGCATTTGAGGATATCCTGAGTTTGAAACGGCAAATTGATGAGATTCATACACAGCTTGATGATATCTCTCAACAAAGTGAAGCCACTGCGAACTTTGAGCACACTGATAAAATTGAAAATACCGACCCTTCTCAGGGAAAGGGTCGGGAGACGACGTCTTCGCAGGAAGATTATCTGTTGCTCTTAGACCATTACAACCACCTGCAACATCAGTTGGGGGTGATTAACAGCGCAAAGGTTGATGCAGAAACAGGCAAGGTACTCAAGGGTATGGGATTTAAGGAATCTGATTTTGATAAGGCCATAGAGACATTCAGCGGGGGTTGGCAGATGAGAGTTGCTCTTTCAAAGCTGTTGCTCCAGGAACCCAACCTCCTCCTTTTAGACGAGCCGACAAACCATCTTGATATCGATTCAATCCTCTGGTTAGAAGAGTATTTAAAGGGGTACAGGGGCGGTTTGATTATCATATCACACGACCGCGCATTTCTTGACCGGAATGTTACTACAATATGGGAATTAGAGAAAGGGAAGATAAACGAGTACCACGGAAATTATTCCTTCTATGAGGCTGAAAAAGAGAAGCGCATGGAATTGCAGGCATCGCGTTATGTAAACCAGCAAAAGAGGATTAAAGAAGTGGAGCGGTTTATCGAGCGCTTCAGGGCAAAGAATACCAAGGCATCACAGGTTCAGAGCCGTATCCATATGCTTGAAAAGATGGAAAAGGAAGAAATGCCTGAAAATACCACAGAACAGATCAAATTCAGGTTTCCGCCTTCAAAGCAGAGCGGCGTAACGGTGCTGGAAGTTAAAGATGTGTCTCACAAATATGATGGAAGATTGATCTTTCACGACATCTGTCTTTCGATTGAGCGAGGGGAAAAAGTCGCCCTTGTGGGACAAAATGGATCGGGTAAATCTACACTATCGAGAATTATAGCAGGCATAGAACTGCCGCATACGGGCGCCTTAAAGTTCGGTCATAACGTCCTCTTTGATTATTTTGCGCAGGAACATGCGGAAAAATTGAATAGTAACAATACCGTGTTGCAGGAGACTGAGTCTGGCGCGCCATTTTCGATGATTCCCCAGGTAAGGCATATATTGGGCGCATTTCTTTTTTCCGGAGACGACGTCTTTAAGCCGGTTAAGGTGCTGAGCGGCGGCGAAAAGGCCCGGCTCTCTCTTGCCAAGATGCTCTTGAAACCTACAAACTTCCTCATCCTGGATGAACCCACCAATCATATTGATATTACTACCAAGAAAATCCTCAAGAACGCATTGCTGGAGTATCCGGGGAGTATATTGATTGTATCTCACGACAGATATTTCCTCGATGGGTTAGTCAGTAAAGTTTATGAAATGAAGGGGGGAAATCTCCATGTCCATTTAGGAAATTTCAGGGATTTCCTTGAAAAGAAAACCGCCGAACTCTCAACGCAAACGGCCGGTGGCGAGTCAAAGGCGGTATCACCCCCGAAATCCGAAGAAGGCAGTTCACAAAAACAACAATATTTGCTCAAGAAGGAGCAAAATGCGCGGAAGCGGAAACTTGCAAAAGAGGGCCAAAATATTGAGGAAAAAATTGACTTGCTGGAAACGCAAAAAAAGGAATTTGACAAAACCCTCACAGATCCAACGCTCTATAATGACAAAGAAAAGTCCGTCGAAATCAACAAACAGTATAAGGCCGTTACCGATGAATTGAATTCCTTATATAAAAGATGGGAAGTTGTCCATGCAGAACTCGAATCCGTTAATAACGCAATGGTAAATGATGTATGAAAACAGGGAATTCAGTGATATTTTATTCTATAATCACAATCTTCTTGTGGGGACTATGGGGTTTCTTTGGAAAACTCGCAATTAACAGGAAAATGCCGCCTGTCTCAATCTTCCTTGCGGAGGTCGTTATTTGCCTGCTTTGCGGTGTGGTTGTTTTATTGCATGTTCTTCGGGGACAAGATCACGTTCCGTGGCGCGAGTCCTGGAATATCTTTGGTTTTCTTTCGGGAACATGTCTGGCGTCGGGGCTTATATTTTATTACTTTGCCTTACAAAATGGCCGTGCAACCGTTGTCGTACCCCTAACTGCTTTATATCCTGCCGTGACGGTTGTTCTCAGTTATGCCATCCTCAGCGAACGCCCAAGCTCCGTTCAGTGGATTGGGTTTCTCCTCGTAATTGCTGGCGCCTTTTTATTACTTTCGTCTCCGGTGGAAGGTGAGGTGCAAAATTAATTTATTAAAGAGGAAAGGGTTTTTGGCATCAAGTGGGCGGATTGCAGGCTGCACATTTATATCATCGGCAAAACGGGGGTCGGCAAAGCACCCTTGTTAAAAACCTGGTTGCCCAGGATATTCAAAATGGTCACGGCGTAGGAGGTATAGTTCCTCATGGCCAGTTAGTTGAAGACATCCTTGATTTTTGCCCATCATGGCGAACCCGCGATATCGTTCATTTTGATCCGTCAGATAACTATCCCATTGGTTTTAATATCCTGGAATCTGTAAAGATTCATCATATTCGGTTGGTTGCTCTTTTTTCTCTTCATTATCTCTTTCGTCTCAGCCTCAAATACTATTACGGGATGATATGACTTCTGTCCCTTCTTCTTCGGTTATATTCCACCTCCGCTCCTTGCTGATTCCCATATACTCCTTCTGTCGTTGAATCAACGTCTATCCATATATCACTCAGCGCACTTCTCAATTTATGCCCTGAACGCACCACACGTTTCCACACCTGTCCCCTGAATCGATGGATTATCCCCGTCAGTTCCACAATATCTCCCTGAGTTACCAGCTTCATGATACGCCCTATTGTGGTATCCACGGGGATTGCCTTCCATCCCGCCATCTTCATCTGTACTTCATCCGCCCATACCTTCACTATCTGCACCATCGAGGTTGCTCCGGCTATCAACCTGATTACTACCATTGTATGGCATCTACAATCTGATACCGGGCATTTTGCCCACGTTCCTTCACCACTTCTTGTATTCGTTTCCTGGAATAGTAATTTCTCCATGAAAGTTACTACCGCTAACAGATATTGCATGAACCGTTAAGCCCTTCCCGTTCATCTCCGTCTTGATTTTCGGTTGTTTTCTTTCCTCTTTTTGTGCTATATTCTTCATAGAAAAGGTGCCCTCCTTGTTAGTTGTTTTATTCTTAAAATACCTTGAAACCCTTGGAGATTCTACCTTTTCTGGCCTAAATCCTGCAAACAAGGCTTCGCCTTGTTTGCAGGATTTAGGTGTAAATTTGAATGGTCATCTAAACAAGCCAAACAAGCAATTGCTCGTATAAAAGAATTTACTCACCTTGTTAACCCAAAAGGAAAACCACGGCATGCGATTAAAACCACGAGGCAGATAACCGGATTCTTGATTGTGCCCAGGAAGCCCAGGCGCATCTCGTGATTGAGCATTAAACCGGAGACCAATCTTAATGAAAAAGGTCTTTTCAGGTAAATAAATGGAACTTTTTCCCACGAAAACATTCCAGAGTGATTATGAGAAATTGCCAAAATTGGTACAAAGGCTGTTAGATCGCAATCTGGATTTCTCTTGAAAAATCCTTATCATCCTTCCGTATGAATTTTCATTTTAAGAAAGATATGAGAGAAAGCAGGATTATTCACTGGAGTTGTATTATAATTAATTTGATTTTATGCAGCGATTTTTATAATATTTTAAGATATTTTATATTTTGTTTTCCTACCCTATCAGGTAATGTGGCGATAATAAGGATATGGATAATAACATTGGCAACATATATCATTGTAGGCCTTTCTATGGTGTTCAGAAATACATCTGTCAGGCGTTGTTTTTCGCATTAATTTTCTTTCTTTCTTTTCCCGGCAAGACTTCTTGTGCCGTTACTATGCAGGGAAATGTTTACAAAACCACATCAAAAAAATATAGCGCCAGACGGTGGATTAAAAATGGTAATGTAAAATATAAGCGCGGACGGTTTGAACAGGCGGTAAAATCATACAACAAGGCTGTTGCGTGTTATCCCAAGTATTTTGAAGCTTGGGAAGGATTGGGAAATGCTTTGTATTGTATGGGAAGTTATGATATGGCCGTCCAGGCCTATGATAAAGCATTGAGCATCAGACCCAACGCGCAGTCTACCCTGGTAAACAAAGGGATAGTTTTATACAAAAAGGGTAATTGCGAAGAGGCCATAAAGTTATACGATCAAACGATTGAAGCAAATCCTCAGTATGCGGCTGCCTGGTATAATAAAGGCATAGCCCTTATTGCACTCGGCAGGTATGGCGAGGCACTGATGGCCTTTGATAAGGCCATAGAAATCAATCCCCAGGAAGACCTGGCATGGCATGGGAAGGGGTACATTTTGATCATGCAGGAAAAATACGAAGATGCGCTTCAGCTCTTCATGAAAGCCGCCGAGGGAAACCAGAACAGAAGCTGGGCATGGAATAATATGGGTATCACGCTGGACAGGCTCTCCATGTATGAAGATGCAATTAAGGCATTTGATAAGGCTATAGAAATTAATCCGAAAAGCGCGCGGGCATGGCACAATAAGGCTAACACCCTCTACACCCTGGGAAAGTATGATGAATCTATGAAGGTGTATAATAAGGCTATGGAGTTAGACCCTCTCCTGTACGCGGGGGCAAAAAAATAAGCAATAGCATAGCTTAATACACCGGGGAGTATGCTCATACGTGTTAAGTTAAGAAAATAATAAATTGTTGTAAGTGCTAATGGTAGCAGTAAGTTGCGATTAATATAAAACAAGAAATCATGAAAGCTTAAACTTTAAGCATTCATGATTTTATTTGTAGTACTTGTAAAGACTCAGAATAGTTAAGAGCCCATAGGAAAACAGGCAGACGGAAAAATCCCCGAAGGGATGATATGGTTATAGAAAAAACACACCACAATATTCAACCCCGTAGGGGAAATTAACAATAATTACCATAACAATATGCTATAATAATAACATCCCTTCGGGATTACATAATCAATATTTTGTTCACTCGCAGCGCTTTTTATTTCTTAACTTAACACGTATGGAAGTATACTCCGTGTACATCGAGGAAGAGCTGAAGGTGAAAATTTGAGAGGATGTGAGGTTTCGGGAAGTTATTCGAAACGTTTTTCAGAATAAACAACAAGACATTACGGAGAGAACGATTAAACTATATTAACCTATGATGATAAATATCTTACAAAAACCACGCCAAAAAATATATCCCTTATTTACCTTGTTTTGTCTCTTCTCCATTTCTTTTTTTTGCCCGAGCGCAAGGGCTGCATGGTCTTTGACTCCGCGGGAAAATACTGCTATTTGCAGGGCAGTTGGACAGCAAAGTGGTTTGCAGATGGTAGGTGATGGCGCTGGCGGGGCAATTGTCGTATGGGAAGATGCACGGGAGAGCCACTTTGACATCTATGCCCAGCATATTGATGCGCATGGAGATGTATTGTGGAAGGAGGATGGCGTACCTGTTTGTACTGCGCCGGAAAATCAGAATAAACCGAGGGTCGTGAGCGATGGTGAAGGCGGGGCTATTATAACCTGGCAGGATATACGAAAGGCCGGGGGAAATTATGATATTTATGTACAGCGTGTCAATGCAAAAGGGGAAGTTTTATGGGCGTCAAACGGCGTTCCCGTTTGTACTGTGAACAATACTCAGAATACCCCTTGCATTGCTACGGACGGTGATGGTGGGGCAATCATTGTCTGGCAGGACTACCGGACTAACTATGCAGACCTCTTTGCCCAGCGTGTGAATAAGCATGGGGAGTTGCTGTGGGTGGAAAATGGAATGCCTGTATGTCTGGCTTCGGGCGCTCAAAGCGCGCCGGTAATGGTAGAGGATGGCGCGGGTGGCGCTATTGTGGTGTGGCAGGATTTCAGGCGAAGCTATGCCGATATCTATGCACAACGCATTGACGGCAGTGGTAAGAGGTTGTGGGACATCCTGGGAATTCCGGTATGTGCCGCCCTCGGTCACGAAAACCTTCCGGCTCTTGTTGGCAACAAGGCTGAAGGGGCAATTGTTGTCTGGGTAGATACCCGCAATGGCAACAACGATATCTTTGCCCAGCAGGTGGATGGGAGTGGGGCCGTACAATGGCTGGAAAACGGTATTCCTATTTGCGCTGTAGCGGGAAATCAAAATAATCCTGTAATTACTTCTGATGGCGCAGGCGGCGCTCTTATTGCATGGGGGGATATGCGGGGCGGCGAGTCTGACATCTATGCGCAAAGCGTTGACCTTGCGGGAAATGTTCAATGGGGAAATGACGGATTGGCTGTATGCGTAGAGGTCGGCATTCAGAATCATGTGGGAATAACAGGCGACGGCGCAGGCGGTATGGTGTTGGCCTGGAGCGACAATCGAACGTCTGCGTTTGATTTATTTGCGCAGAAAATTGACCGGAAGGGTATTGCCCTGTGGGAGAAAAATGGACTGGCAATAAGTACCGCATTAAACACCCAGTGTTTTCCGGTTCTGCTCGGTGATGGAACCGGAGGCGCAATGGTAATCTGGCAGGACGACCGCCAGAAGGAGCAGACGTACTGGGATGTTTATGCGCAGAGGGTTAATGGTCAGGGTTCGTTGGGTGAAAAGTAGAACAATTCTTGAGCTTAAACTTCGCTACTAAACAATGTTATAGGCAATGGGCTACACTTTAACTAACGGAGGTTAATTTCAACAATTTTTCGGTAATGGTGACCGCAAATAGAAAGTCTGATAGCCAATGACATCAATTCCGGCCTGCGAATGCACGTCCATAACAAAAGCTTCCAGAAACAGAATCTCTCCTTCCCTACGATACCTAAGTAGTAAATGGAACGGAGCAGTAACGTAATCCTTAAGTTCTTAGCGACATCCATCTTGAGTGGTTTATATACAAGAAAAAGTGTCTTAATGCGTTTATAATAATGCTTGGGTGAATAAATATATTGCATGATTTCCTTGTAACCTTCTTGCAGAATATGAGGATCCATGGCGGGAACAAAGTTTGTAACACTGTCTACCACATTAAAGCCCATTTGGCCAAGCAGGCGACCTTCCTTTTTCAGGCGTTCGTAAAGCTTGGACCCGATAGGAGCTTGAAGAATGGCAACATTCGCCATAACAATGCCACTTTTCTGAATAAAATCAATTTGACGCTTGAAAATGGAAGGCGCATCATTATCAAAACCAACAATAAAACCTCCTTGCACTTGCAACCCTGAGCGCTGTATACGTTTTACGTCTTCCAGGAGGTCTCTGTTCTTGTTTTGTTTTTTGCCACATTCATCCAAGCTTATCTCATCCGGCGTCTCAATTCCAACGAATACCGCATCAAACCCAGCCTGAACCATCAAACGCATTAATTCCTCGTCATCGGCCAGATTAATAGAAGCTTCAGTAAAAAACGATATTCCCGTCTTATTTTCTTTCCATGCGATTATTGCCGGCAACAACTCATTTTTAATATACCGCTTGTTTCCGATGAAATTGTCGTCCACAAAAAAGACAGTGCCACGCCACCCAATGTCATACAAAGTATTTAACTCGGCAATAACCTGCACAACGGTCTTAATGCGTGGGTTGTGGCCAAATAATGTCGTCACGTTGCAGAATTCGCATTGATAAGGACAGCCTCGCGAAAATTGTATACTCACTGAAGTGTAATGTCTTATATCTGCTAATTCCCATAAGGGAACGGGTGTCTTTTTGACATCGGCAAATTCAGATGTCTTATATACACTTTTAGCACATCCCCGCTCAAGTTCAGACAGAAAGCATGGGAGTGTCAATTCGGCTTCGTTCAATATGAAATGATCAACCCCTACAAACTGCTCGTACTCGTCTATGAACAGCGGTCCACCTGCAACGACTTTGACACCAGCTTTTCTGCAGCTTTCAATGATTTGCTGCGCTGATTTTCTTTGTACAGCTATGGCGCCGATAAAAACATAATCAGCCCATACGAGGTCTTCTTTCGTGAGTTTTGTCACATTAAGGTCAACTAAGCGTTTTGTCCATTGTATTGGCAACATTGCGGCTACTGTTAACAAACCCAATGGTGGCATGTATGCCTTTTTCTTTGTGATTTTAAGCGCGTGCTTGAAACCCCAAAGCGCATCGAGAAATTCAGGATAGACCAGCAAGATATTCAATGGGCTGCTCCTTTTGTAGGGACGCGATGATTGGAAGTTAATTTTCTAGCAAACGCGGAGATTAGCAAAAACTAAAGAAGATTACAAGCTTTTTTTAAATTTTCCAGGAAATCAAAAAACAGGGAATTACAGAAATAATTTTAAAAATCCATCCACCACCTTTGGATCGAAATGAGTGCCCGTGTGCGCTTTAATGTATTTTGCCACTTCGTCTTTTGACAGTGCCTTTCGGTATGGGCGGTCAAAACTCAGCGCATCCCATACGTCAACTACCGCAAAAATACGAGCTGCCAGAGGGATTTTCTCTCCTTTTAGCTTATGTGGATAACCGGTGCCATCCCACTTTTCATGATGATAGTAGGGAATATCCAGCGCCTTCCGGAGATAAGCAATGGGAGCAAGGAGTTGATAAGCATACTCCGGGTGTTTGTGCATGATTTGCCATTCTTCCTCGGTAAGAGCACTTGCCTTGAGGAGGATATTGTCAGGAATGCCCATCTTCCCAATGTCATGCAGGAGCGCCCCTCGCCGTATATGTATCAGCTCCTCTTCTTTTACACCGATGATTTGAGCCAGTTTCACGGCTGAATCGGTCACGCGTTGAGAATGCCCTTTTGTTTCTTTGTCGCGCAGTTCAAGGGCGCGGGACCACCCCTCGATGGTGGAATCGTACGCAATAGATAATTCCGAATGCGAGCGTTGCATGTCGTCAAATAACGATGCATTATCTATTGCGATGGCTGCCAGCGCTCCAATTGCCTCTAAAAAGCTCATCCATTCATTGTCTGAATTGATATGAGTGCTATGGTATATTTCCAGGACTCCCTTTACATGTCCCTTTGCAATGAGCGGTACGCCATAATAGGCCGTAAACTTCATACCTTTTCCGTGGGTATTCAGGGTATCGGATTTGCAGGAGTCATAAACAATGCGTTTTTCAAGCATGGCAAGTGATGCAAAATTCTCTGTAAAGTGCGTGTATGAGAATTCTGTTTCATGCGAATGAAAGCCGCGTGAAGCTGCACACTCTAATTTGTGCGTTTGTGGATTCAGGAGCAATACGTTTGCAGCATCAACACTGAGTTGCGTTGTCACCTGTTCCAGAAATATGCTGAGGATGATGTTTAAATCCATACTGCTGATGATTGCCTGATCAATCTTATGGAGAATGGTCAGCCTCTTGACGTTATATTTAATCTGTTCTTCGGCCTCTCTGCGCTTCAGCGCATTGACAAAGATTTCACCAACCATTTTGAGTAAAGCAACGTCCTGTTCTGTCCATATTTTCTCTGTCCGCACAGAATCAAAACCCAGAAATCCAACAAGTGTACGGCTATATACCATGGGCACAATGACGAGAGATTGAATCTGTTGTGAATATAAAATTTCCCTTTCGGTTTTTGCGGATTCCGGCAGGTCAATCACCCGTGGAATGTAGATAGTTTCAAAATTTTTCAACTCTTCCATTGACCAGCTAAAATGTTCCAGGGAAATTCCTTTTAGACTTTCAATGAGTGATTCTACATTTTCTGCGCACCATTCATGGGTATTGCTTATTTTGTTTTTATCTTCGGAAAAAAGGAATACGTAACTACGGTCAACCTTTGTAAACTCTCCAACAAGTTTCAGGGTATAGCTTATTCCTGTATCAACTTTATCCGGTGCAAGGGTGATAAAATTGGTCGAAATGGTTGCTACGAGTTCTTCCATTTTTACCCGGTATTGCAGCAACTCTTCTGTACGTTTGTGCTCATCAATTTCTTGTTTCAGGTCAAAATAGGTTTTTCCTAATTCTTTTGTCATTTCATTAAAGTTTACCGCAAGCTGCCCAATTTCGTCCCGGGAATGGATGTTTACCGTGCGGTCGAGATTTCCTTTGGCAATATCCAGGGTAATATTTGCCAGGTTTCGTAGTGGGGAAACAATGTATTTGGTGAGAAAGAGGATTATGCACAACCCTACTAAAACTATACCTGAACCCATAGGGATGATACTGTAAAGGATGATCTTGTGTATCTTTTCAGAGAGTTTGCGCGCAGATAACCCTATTTGCACAAATCCTAAAATTTTTTGCTTTGCGAGCGTGGGCGTTTGATCATCGCCAAGCATCTGTGCGGCAAATTCCTCCTCTGAGAATGTTTGTATTTCAAAAACGGGCACCGAACAGTTAAAATATGTCTCACCTGCGCTAGTAGTTATCTGGTTGATCAGCGGGGCAAAGGAATTTTGATTATTGTTTTGCGCAGGAATTTCGTCCACGTGGATAGTGCTCCAGGGTGATATCTTTTCAGCGACAATCTTTCGGGTGTTCAAAATACGCCAGTAACCAATTTCTTCCTCCCTGTCAAACGCCTGGAGTCTTTTTATAGGGTTATCCAGGAATGCAGGTTGTCGGGCGCTCAGGGCGTGTTTTACTTCATTATCCTGGGCAATGAGCGTAACCATGGAAACACCTAATTTCTGGAGGGCATCTTCCTGCTGTCTTCTTGAATTTATAAAAAAGAACAGGCAACTGATTGCGTCAATAACAATGATTACCACTCCCATGAAGATTATGAGTTTTGCCCGAATACCGATCATGATAATTTTGAGAAAACTAATTATAGGTAAAAATCAATTTTATAAAAAAATATTATAGCATGGTTTTTAATACTGTCTGCAATATACGTCACAATTCACTTTTTTTATTTTCTTTACAACAAAGATAAAACAGCCTTATCTGGAGTAATGTGCACTTAGGGATAAAAGACGACATCTGTTCTTGACTGAAGGGACGACAGATTTGTCCCAATCGTCTTCGCTGCTTGAGTATTTATGACTATTTTTAATTTATCAGGTTGCTGAATGCCCAATGATGTTCGTGTTGGGGTTCTTAATAAAGTTTGCGCTAGTTTTGCCGCCTGAACACCCGTGTACAGGTAATCCGGCGAAATAGAAACCAATGCCCCGCCCTTAACAATTGCCACTGAAGTACAAATTGTTGGCAGGCGGCATTTTTGGGAGGCTTGTAATATAGTACCAAGTGAATTCTTTGTGATTACCGTACTATCGGGCACTATCCATAAGGCATCTATCTTTTTTAAAATACGGTCTAGTGTAGAATTAATGTCATTTTCTGACATAACTTCTGCTGTAACAAGATTAAATTCATACGTTTTTGCTACAACGGTTGCCTCTGTAATAATCCTCTTCGTTTTTGTCGGATCGTATATAACCCCGATATTCTTCCTGGTGCCAAGCAGTTCTTTCAGGATGGAGAATTGGTCTTCAACGGACGCCTCAGATGAAATGCCGGTGATATTTGGTCCGTCAAGATCAAATCGCTCGTGATTAATAACCATGCAAAATATGATAGGGGTATGAGGAAAATACTCTTTGGCGAGGGTTGCTGCAAGTACCCCGACAGCAAAAACAACATCGGGTCTGATGTGATCGTTTTTGATGTTAACCATAACCCGCTTACCTTCTCCGACATCCCCTTTCAGGTCATAAATTGCCTTTATTGAGATGCCGTTCCCCTTGCATCCATCTTCAAAGCCCTTTATTACGTCATTATAAGCCGCAATTTGTTGGCTTCGTAAGACGATGGCCATGGTTCTCGTTTCTTCAGCAGTTCCCGGTGAAATTTGAAATGGTATGCAGAATATGAATACTATGATAAACCAAAATAATTGGGAGGGTATGCGTCTTTGAAGTTTAAAATATCGTGGGACCATAGTTCCTATGGCTCTTGATGGTTTATATGCTGTATTTATAAACAAGTTAGATAAATTAGCCTTCGGCGACTTCTATAACAATGTAGTGGCAAGGCGCGCCTTGCTACATGATCGTTTGAAATTCCTATACATTAACCTGGCGCAGCTAAGCCGCAACCAATTCTTGTGAAAGCTGTAGAGACGCAAGATTTTGCGTCTCTACTTCGGAAAAGACCCTCGCAATGACACTTACTATGCACTTTAATGGCGCACGGCACCTTGTCATTGCGAGCGGAGCGAAGCAATCTTTCCATCATAAACAAATGTGATTGTGAAAAACTTACAAAAAAAAGAAGTTTTTGCACAGTAATACTATACGGTAATGTGTATGCGCTAAAATTGGTAACTGAGGCCGACAAAGAACGTCCTTCCTGGTCGTGGAAGGTCGTTGGGTATAGCGTCTGGTCCGGGGTCGCTATAATCCTTATCTAAGAGATTGAATACTGTCCCCTGCACCTCCATGGTTTTAAAAAATTCCTTTCCGATAACCGAGAGATTCAGTAAGGCATACGCGGGCAAATCACTTCTTGGGTCGCTTTCTTCTCTGGAACGACGTCCGCTTACAAAAGTACTAAGATTGGTATTCATATATTCCCAATAATGCACGTTTACACCAAAGTTACCATAATGTTGTGCGACAAAGGGCAGGTCATCTCCGTGGTTATCTTCCGGGTTCTGGAAGGTGTAATTCATGAAGACATAATTATCTTTTATTATATCAATCTTGGTTTCCGTCTCGATACCCTGTGCGCGTGCGTTTCCAAAATTTCCATACTGTGAAGTATTTGGGGAACTTGGCAAGGTGCGTAAGGCGATGAGATCTTTGATGTCATTATAGAAATAATTAACGCTGCTCGTGACGTGTTTATTAAACTGATAATTTAAACCGACTTCATACGTTCTGATTTTTTCTGGATCTAAATTCTCGTTTCCCAGAATAGCAGGCTGATTGGTAATGAACATTTCTATAAAGCTCGGCGCTCTGAATGCCTCTCCATAAAGAACCTTGAGTGATGCATTTTTCAAGAATGCCCAGGTCAAGCCCGACCGTGGACTTGTTGCGCCACCAAAATCGTTGTAATCGTCATGCCTGACCCCTAAAGTAAGGTTTATGGTATCCGTAATGTCCCATGTGTCCTGTAAATAGACAGACGTCATCCTGCGTGTTGTCTCTTTTAAAAAGGGAAGCGTTTCTGAAAAAGGCATAGGGGCCAATGTTGCCGGATCAAAGTTTGACAGGAAATGGACGTTGGTTTGATTGATCAAACGATATTCAAAACCCAGCGTAAGCATATTTCCATCAAAGATCTGACAATCAAGCGGAATCTCTGTGCCAACAATTTTTTCGATTACCTTGCCATCGCCAACAAAGCCGTTTGGATATGTAAAAAATGTATCAGGAATTCCATCGTTATTAGTATCTATAGGCAAGGTAGACCCATCAGGGAGAGACTTGATAAAATTATCTCCATCAAATTGATCATAGTAAGCCCTGGGCTTTAATGTAAATTTTTCTTCAAAGGTTTTTTTATAGCCAAATTCGCCAAATACATAATCATCTTCAATCTGAGATCCATCGGCTAAGGCGTATTGAGGTCCTACAAATGGCTCCCAACGTTTATTGCTATACCAACCCTGAAACCATAAATCTTTGTAATCAGCCTTCAAACTCAAATCGAATTCCTGTCTCCCGTCATGCACAGGGCCGGGAGCCTCAGATGCAGAAGTTCCAAGGTTATTATCAAGTGTTGATTGAAAATCGCTCTTTACTGTGCCGTCAAAGCCGCTGGTTTGCCGGTATCGTGCCATTCCTGAGAAATCAACCTGTCCGTATTTTTCACCAAATATTACGTTTTCGTCATACGTATCAAAACTTCCGTAACCACTGCTTAACCTTACGCCTTGTATGTCCTGTGTGTCCTTCGTAATAATATTAATAACTGCGAGGAATGCATTTTCTCCATAAATAGCAGAGCCAGGACCACGGATAATTTCGATCTTTTTTATGCATTCCAGGGGGAAATCATCAAATTCGCCAAATATCCCGCCTCTCAAGGGGTTAGATACAAAATGGCCGTTGAGCATTACCCGCACCTTATTTGCAGCGCTGAGACCTCGTACGGCTGGGATGGTTTCTCCAAAATTGGCCATTTTCAGAATTTCGAACCCTGGTATAATTCTCAGGAGTTCGCCAAATGTACGATACCCCAGATTTTTGATCTCCTCAGCGGTAAGTACGGTAACTATACTGGGCGCCTTGGAGGCTTTGGTTTCATGTCGTGTAGAAATGCTTACTTCTTCATTAAATCCAAACCAGATAGCTTCCGTCGAGATTTCTTCAGTTACGGCTGTCTCAACGTCGGATATATTTTTTTCTTCTTTTTTGGATGGGGCACTTGAATGAGGGGGTGCTTCGATATCATTAACGATTGTTTCAGAGGAATAAGCGGGGAAGCAAAATAAAAGTAAAATCCCTAAAAACGAAAACAACGGGAATACATATTTCTCACTTATTGCCTTTGTACGCATCGTAGATATCCCACTGATTAGTAGAGCGTTTCATTAAAACATTACATATTTATTGTTATTGCGAACGATAGTGAAGCAATCTTAAGCTTTTGCAATACAAAAGATTGTTTCGTCACTCCGTTCCTCGCAATGACATTTGTACGGTATACTTTTTTATGAAACGCCATACCAGAACCGGAAGTGTGATTTATTAATGTTCTTAACGCCAGGAATGCATGTATATTAAAAACCACCCAGTATCATATTTAAACTATATTAAGGTTTGTGTCAACAGGAAAAAGTGTTTTCATTAAAATAAAAATAGGATTTAGATGATGTGATTAATCGGTGATTTTAAAAAGTGGCGTTACGTTTGGGTCGCTCGCTATATGCTCAGGAAAGATAAATCCCTTTTCGTCTTTTGAGAATTGAACTCCAATTTGTTCGAAGCATGCTGTGACAAAATCAGAGCAAATATAAGCGTCATTTTCCTTGTGTTTTCCCGTTTTTGCTATTAATCGTAATACAATCTGTGCCAATTCCATGGTATCGTATTTCCTTGATAACATGGTTGAAGCATGTTTAACAAGTGAAAGAGCCCTCTTCTGGTCAACCGTTGCATTGTGTCTTCCCAGGTACAAATCTCCTTTATATGGCCGGTTTGTGTTATTGTAATTTTTCAGATAATTAGAAAGAGTTACCACTCGTACCCCGATGAGCACTTCACTTTCCAATACCATTATTTGGTCCTGCCAGGGGAATACAATACCCACATGGGTAAAGAGAGAGTCTGAAAGATATCGAATAACCTTGCTGAAGATATATTTGCCGCTGCAGAACAGGATATCTCCGGCCTTGATTTCTTTCTTTATATCTTCGTAGTGGCACGCACTTACCTTATTGAATTTTGCAGTTGCAATAGGTATACCCTCCCACACTATTATTTTTTATATTACAGAGTAAAAACTTTTTGGTAAGTTTTTACAATATTTCTTTTCCCCAAAAGGAAAGAAAGCTTCGGTCTTGATTTTTACGAAGAATGCTATGATTTTAATTAAGGCAGACGGTGAGGTTTGAAGAATGATGTGAAGATAAAGGATTGCGCTGGGAAAATTGATATTGAGAAAATATGTTTGACCAAGTTGTGGTTTGTAACCAATTTGACCGTGAAAAAATGCGGCAACCCTGCAATCTTCAACTATGAAGACTAGTGGCTTTGCGTCCTAACCTCACGATTAGTTTGCCTTGTTTCACATTTTTTGATTTGACTAAGGTATTTTCATGGGCGCCCCTCTCTTTTCCGTTATGGAGTAAGGTAGAGATATTAATCAATATTGTAAATTAAATATCTCATAAATCAACTGAATATTTTATGTTATCGCTCCAGTCTCAGCGAAACCATATAGGTAGATGACGGAGCATTTGAAGAAATCTCACTGGACGAATCAGGCAAGGTTGAAGCTTATTGAGTAATGCTGATTCAGAGATCTGTGGAGAAAAAACAGAAGCAATTACGCTCCTGTTCTCCCATAAATTTACCTTGCATTTTTGTTATCCTTTGGATAAGTTAAGTGAATTCTTTAATGGCGCGGCCTGGGATAGATTAAAAGTTTTTCGTATCTTATTGATTCCACTTTATACAATTACCTGTTATACCTAGCGCAGTTACACCGCAACCAATTTTCTTGTGAAAGTGGGGAGATTGCTTCGGAAAAGACCCTCGCAATGACACTTACTATGTACTTTGATGGCACACAGCATGTTGTCATTGCGAGCGAAGCGAAGCAATCTTTCTTTCATAAACAAACAGGACCTCTTGCATAAAGGGGGTACGGAAGTTGTAAAAAACTTACAAAAAAAGGTTTTTACAGAGCAATACTATAATGACTTTTACCGTTGAAAGACTCAGAGAATCAGACGCAGAAACTGTTGTAAATCTCTTTTGCCGCATGGTTGATGAACTCCATGCCGGGAGCCTTGAGGTGGAACGTCTTCACTTCAAAGATATGTATCCCGTGGAAGAGGTTAAAAAACGGCTCGACAATAAGGATTGTATTTATCTTGCCGGCAAAGAAGACGAGGTAGTCGTTGGTTTTGTATTTGCCTGGATATCAGAGGGCGTGGGAAATATCCACTGGATGGGCATTGCGCCGGCATGCAGAAATAAGCGGTATGGAGATAAACTCCTTGATGAGACAATAAGTATCTTTATGAACAGGGGATGCTATGAGGCAAAGCTGTTTACCTACCCTTCTGAGAAAATAGCCTATCATCTTTTCCAGAAACACGGATTTAAAGAAGCCGCCTTCATTGACAAGAGATTTTTTGGCGTGAGTATTATCCACATGATACGAAAGATTACCCCGGTTCCGGAAGAGCATCGCACGAAAAGGATTGTACTTGTCGGCGAGGCAGGGCAGGGTATCAAACTCATGGCCCATGCCTTTGCAAACATCCTTGCCAAATTGGGAAAAGAGGTAGCCATGAATCTGGTATATGACGCTACCGTACGCGGCGGTAATATCCGCGCCGAAATTGTTTTCTCCGATGAACCAATCGACGTTCCCCTCTTTGAAGAGGCCGATATTGGACTCCAGCTTTCAAAGACACTGGACCCCACAGTACACGCAAAACATGTATTGATTGAGTCGTCCGCCTGTAATATGGAGTGTAAGAAGTGTGATCTTCGATGTCCCGTCAGCGACCGCATTCCTTTTGAAAAACTGGCTGTTGAACAGTTTAATAATCCCATTTTTGTGAATATGATTGCATTGGGCAGGTTGTTAAGTAAAATTGGAATAAATATTGAAAACGTAAACTTCGCCTCAGAATTTCCTCCGCAGTTTTTTGATGAAAACGTAAAGGCAATACGCTATGGCTATACGTACCGGGATTAGTGCATCAGAAATAATCGAAAAAGTTTCTCTGCTTTGCAGGGATGCCAATTTCAATGTAAACCAGGATATTATTGCTGCATTGCGTGATTCTTATGAGACAGAGGTATCTCCTGTTGCAAAAGAGGTATTTGCAGAATTACTTGAGAATGCAAAGATTGCGCATGAATGCCAGATGCCCATCTGCCAGGATACGGGAGTTGCTGTTGTTTTTGTGGAAATCGGAGAGGGGATAGAAATCACCGGCGGACGTCTTTACGATGCTATTAACGAAGGCGTTCGCAAGGGATATAGAGAAGGGTATCTGAGAAAATCTATAGTAAAAGACCCGCTCAACCGGGTTAATACAGGGGATAACACACCGGCCCTTATCCACACTGAATTTGTTCCCGAAAACCATCTGAAGATTACCGTTATGGCCAAGGGTGGTGGATGTGAGAATATGAGTCGCATTGCCATGCTGACCCCCGCTGACGGCAGGGAAGGTGTGATTAATTTTGTGGTAGAAACGGTGCGCATAGCAAAGGCAAATCCCTGCCCACCCATTATCGTGGGTGTCGGGATTGGGGGCACCTTTGATTATGCAGCGTTACTAGCCAAAAAGGCGCTCCTGAGACCACTGGGAACAAAACACCATGATGCTGATACGGTAAAATTGGAAGCAGAAATGCTCGGCAAAATAAACAATCTGGGTATTGGGGCACAGGGACTGGGTGGTTGGGTTACCGCGATGGCTGTTCATATAGAGCGTTATCCATGTCATATTGCCAGCCTGCCTGTGGCCGTGAATATTGAGTGTCATGCACATCGGGTAAAAACGGTTGTTTTGGGAAGTCACTGAAATGTCGAAAATATTACCGATAAAAACACCCCTTATGGAAAGCGATGTTACAAACCTCAGGATCGGGGATAAAGTTGCCATCAGCGGAATTATTTATACTGCACGAGATGCGGCACATAAACGGCTGGTGGATCTTATTCTTCGCAATGCAGAATTACCCTTTGATATTCGAAATCAAATTATTTATTATGTAGGTCCAAGTCCTGCGCGTCCCGGCAGGCCGATTGGTTCCTGTGGCCCCACCACAAGCCAGCGTATGGATGTGTATACGCCTCAATTGCTGGCCAGGGGGCTCAGGGCCACCATTGGCAAGGGTAATCGCTCTGAAACCGTTATAGAAGCCATGAAGCGCTATAAGGCGGTTTATTTTGCAGCTACCGGCGGTGCGGCGGCGCTCCTTGCAAGGGCCGTAAAGAGCGCGGAAGTTATTGCTTATGAAGAGCTGGGTGCAGAGGCTATTATGCGACTTGAGGTAGAATCCTTTCCTGTCGTGGTTGTGAATGATGTGTATGGAAATGATTTATACCGGGAGGGGATTGCAAAATATAGAAGGGAATGAGTTTGTTCGGTATATTCCTGGTGCAGCATAGCCGCAGTGCAGCTCAATTCCCTTATGAAAACGGAGAGATTGCTTCGGAAAAGACCCTCGCAATGACACGAACTATGCGCTTTGATGGTACACTGCACGTTGTCATTGTGCATCGCGCTTTATCATTGCGGATAGGAAGTGGCCATTGCGACCTTATCCTGTCATTGCGAGCGAAGCGAAGCAATCTTTCTCTCATAAACAAACAGTACCTCCTGATAAAGGGGGTGAAGGGAGCTGTAAAAAACTTACAAAAAAAGAGGTTTTTACAGAGTAAACAATCATGAGCCTAAGGCTCACAAAAGAGTATGAAAATTTGCATTTTCGTGCCAATACTATAAAACAACTTGAATAATTTATACAAAATATAATAAAACAAAAGGAAATATCAGATATGAAAAAGATTTTATACATCGTATTGGACGGACTCGGTGATGGAAATTATCCTTGTAAAGAGCTTGGTAATCAAACACCGCTCGAAGCAGCAGAGACTCCTGTTATGGATATGCTGGCGCGACAGGGCCAGACAGGTTTGATGTATACGGTGGGGAAAGGCATTGCGCCTGAATCGGATATAGCGGTAATAAGCATTCTGGGATACGATGCCCTGAAATATTATACAGGCCGCGGTCCTTTGGAAGCGCTTGCCACAGGAATTAAAATCAAAGATGGTGACCTCGCCTTCCGCGCAAATATTGCCACGAGGGGAACGGGACGGAGTATCAAAGACCGTCGTGTAGGAAGAAACCTCTCCACGGAAGAGGCGACAAAACTCTGCAAGGAAATTAACGAAAAGGTAAAACTGGAATCCGTGCCTGCAACCTTTGTGTTCAAAAATACCCTTGAATATCGGGGGGTACTCGTCATTAAGGGTGTGAAAAATAAACTTTCCGGTTACGTTACCAATACCGATCCGGCATATACAAAACACGGACTCCTGGGAGTTGCAAAGGAGACGGGGACGTTTGAAAATATTATTGAGTACTGCATGCCGACAAAAGATTGTCCGGATCGCGAAGCGGCGTACCGGTCAGCGTTACTGGTAAATGAATTTGTCTTAAAAAGTTGTGAGGTGCTGGATCAGGCAGGGGTGAATAAAAGCAGGGTAAAGAAGGGATACCTCCCGGGGAACCTTGTCCTCTTAAGGGATGCGGGTGACTGCCTTCCCAAAGTTCCCGGCATAAAAAGCAAATTTAAGAAAAATTTTGGATGCTTTGTGGAAATGCCGACGGAGGAAGGCATTGCCCTCCTCACGGGAATGAAAATCGTATCTATACCGCCGCCCACAAAAGACCTTGAGAAGGATTATACCTTACGCGCTAAAATGACCATAAAGGAAATAAAAAACTACGATGGTCTGTATATTCACATCAAAGGGCCTGACGTGCCTGGCCATGATGGCGATGCGCACAAGAAAAAGACCGTGATTGAGATGATTGACAAATACTACCTTGCGCCGTTAATCAACAACATAGACATGAAAGAGACTATTATTGCCGTTACTGCTGACCACTCAACGCCCTGTCAGTTAAAATCCCACTCCGACGACCCAGTGCCGTTACTTATCAGTGGTGGGGGCGTAAAACCAGACAGTACACAATCTTTTTCGGAAAAGGCCTGCCAATCGGGGAAGATTGGCAAGATTAAAGGCGTACAGCTTATGCCGATGCTCATAAAATACTCAAATGCAAAAAAATAGCGTAGTATGGTTAAAATGGATCGCAATTATTTGTGGTATTGTTGGAGGTATCGGAACGGGTATTGTCTTTGTTGTATCGGGAAATATTTCTGAAAATTTTATTCAAGAAAAGGTGGAGCAGGTATTGGAAGACCATTTTCCATCTGCCCATCAGGTTGGAACGGTTTCCCTGTCCTGGCCAAATCAGGTTGTTATCTCGCAACTCGTCATTGAACAGGGAGAAAAAGGTAAAGAATCCCCTATTATTATCGAAGATATACAGGGGAGATTAAAATTAATTCCATTACTCTTTAGAAAATTTGTTGTAAAAAAACTTTCTGCACGGCAAATAAACTATAAAAACCAGGTGTTGGTAAAGGGTCTTATCACCGACTATTTTTCACTAAAAAACGACAGGGTAAATTTTTCTGCGCATTTAAATATAAATGATGGTCCTGCAACGCTGAAAGGAACCATCGATCTTCGTCAGAAGAAACCTGTATTTAATATTTTGTTTGATGCAAAAGATATGCATATCACCCAGGATGTGCCCCTGCTTCAATTTTTTCCTCTATTCAGGGTAAGAGAAGGTGAAATAGGGGGGATGATGAGCGTTAATGGGTACGCGCGGGGTGAAGGCCGGGGAAAAAACGCCCTGAATGAAAAGTTAGACGTGAATGCAAATCTTACAGTGCGGGATGGATATATAAAGGGAAATAAGCTGTTGTCGTCAATATTGGATATTATAGGCGCAAAGGATACGTATTCATTTCAAACCATGGAAGCGATAATTCAGATCAGGGATAGCAAGATAAACACCCGGAAAATGGACGTTCAGGGACCGGTTATGAGCCTTACCGCATCAGGTATGACCTCATTTAATGGGACAATTTCGTATGATGCAATGGTCAGGTTTGACAAGAAATATCTCGGTAAAAATGCAGAAAAGGTTGCTGATTTATTTTTAAGAGAAGATGCAATACCGTATGAAATACGGGGCACAACCAAAAACCCCAGAGTATCGGTTAAGCTAAACAGGGATAAGATAGACCAGTTGGTTAAAGGGTTGGTAGATGATTTTCTGTCGAAAAAAGAGAAATATAAAAAAAAGAACGATTAAATTGTGTGGGGAATTTCATTAAAAAAATTACCTAGCGCAGCGAAGCCGCGACCAATTCTCTTGTGAAAGCAGGGAGATTGCTTCGGGAAAGACCCTCGCAAGGACACTTACTATGTACTTTGATGGTACACAGCATGTTGTCATTGCAAGCGTTTGTGGTGAAGACTTTAGTCGTCTGGGGTCATTGCGAGCGGAGCGAAGCAATCTTTCCCTCATAAACAAACTTCACCTCCTGATAAGAAGTAGATAGGATTTTGAAAAAACTTACAAAAAAAGAAGTTTTTACAAGGCAATACTATAACTTGTTCCCGGACACAGCCTGGGAATACAATGGCAGGGAAACATTGTTTCGGGAAAACCCATAAAACCAGGAAAATTTTCAAATATGAACTGGATTGACTATATAATATTTTCAATTCTCTTTATTAATGCAGCCATTGGGCTTGCCAATGGACCGGTAATTCAATTTCTGCGTATCACCTCCCTCTTTATCAGTTTTTTTGTAACCATTTTCTTTTATGAGGTACTTGCCAACATCCTGAAAAGTACTTTTACCCTTCCCGCCGCTTATATGCTCGGCTACTTTATCATTTTTGGCGCCACATTTATTGTTACACACATTGTTATCGATATTGTTAAGAGAATAATGGATAAATGGGAGATCAGCATTGGTTTTAA
>JAXMAC010000016.1:0-42914 GCA_046350595.1 Candidatus Brocadiaceae bacterium
CTAGATAAGTTTCTTTTACTAAAGGGTTACTGAGAATTTCATCCGGTTTGCCGGTTGCTATGATTTCACCATTATCCATGAAATATACCCTGTCTGTTATTTGTTTTACTACATCCATATCGTGTTCTACTAAAAAAATAGTTTTACCCAATTGTGCAAGCGATTGTATCTTTTCCAAAATCGTTTGAACCATAGTTGTATTGACTCCAGACGTTGGTTCATCCAATAAAAGAAATTCACAGTTATTGCAGAGGAGTCTTGACAGACCTAGAACCTTTGTTGGCCGTAGGAAAGTTCTTTTGCCTTCGTTGTTTTATACCCTTCCAGGTTAACAAAGGCAAGCCAATTTTCCGCTTCTTTGAGATTTCTTTCCTCGGTTTCCTTGCAGCGGCTTGAAAACAAAAGCTGGTAAATAGGGTTCTCACCTATAACATCGGTTTGTGCTATGAGGAGATGATCTATCACGGTCAAGCTGCCCCAAACTTTGACATCCTGAAAAAGCCTGCTAATTCCCATCCTGGCGATTTGGTAGCCGAACAGTCCCTTCATTTTATGAGAGTTATAGAATATCTCACCTGAATCTGGCCTGATATGGTTTGTTTTCGTAATAAGGTTGAAAAGGGTTGTTTTACCCGCGCCGTTAGGGCCGATAAGTCCAACAATTTCGCCTTTTCTTATGGAAATGCTGACGTTTTTCACTGCCATGATTCCATCAAAAGACTTTGATACATTATTTAATACTAAAATTTCATCCACCTTTAAACACCCCCGAGTTCCTTATCTCCTGCAATACCCCAGGGGCGAAATCTTGCAAGCAAAATTAATATCAAGGCATAAATAATCTGCCTGAGGTTGTGTGCTATTGAATCAGGCAACCCAACAAATCGGAGGATTTCAGGGATGAGTAACATGAACAATACGCCAACAATAGGGCCTTTAAAATTACCCGCACCATCTATGAGGACAAATTGCAAGGATGAATATCGATTCATCAAGGGTAAAGCTGGTAGGATCAATGTATGTGATGTGGCCGGCATACAACCCACCTGCAATTGCTGCCACACCACTGCTGATTGCAAAGGCAAGAATTTTAAATCTAACAACATTCTTTCCCATGGAGATGACCGCTTGTTCTTCTTCCCTTATGGCTTTTAGTACCGTGCAAAAAGGGGATTTGTAAAGGCTGTATTTAAAATAGATTACCAGCCCTGTTATAATAAAGAAAGCGCCTGCAATTGTTCCTTCAATCCGCTTTATACCATCTGGTATTACAGCCGTAACTGCATTAAGTAGTGGCATCATTCCCATATAAGGGTCGATACCGACGTCAAGCCCAGTTAAAATTGCTGCTATACTGGCAAAAAATGAACCTATCGCAAAAACAATGAATCGCATCTTTCGTAAGTTTACACCACTAAATTCCAAAAGGCGTGCATTGCAGCCCATGGCCTGGATTGTTTTTCCTATTCTTGTATAGTGCATAAAAAATACGGAAAGTATGGCCAATATGAGAAACGTGAAAAATTGTATGACCTGGATTTTTGTAAGAATAATTTCACCCAAATGGACACTAGTTCCAATCTCGAATGATAGGAGTTTGGTTTCATTACCAAATATGAGTGCGATTATATTAATCATGAGTATATAAACACCCAGGGAACTAATTAAATAAATTCCGTGTGAGGCTCTTTTCTCATGTAATAGTTTGTAAACAAGGAATTCAATCAAAACACCGACAATAATAGTTAAGATATCGAAAGGCTTATTGAAATAGCAAATGGTAAATGCCAGGAAAGTAGGGTGTACATGAAATAAGCTGCCACCATCTACACAGCGCCATAGGCAATATGGAAAAAATTGGTTGTGCTGTAGATTACACCAAACCCAATCGCCATGATCGAAATAAGGCTGCCTGTAATTATCCCATTTGCTATAAGTTGAAGTATCATAATTAATTACGGACATTTTGTTGACTTAATCTTTTATTTCTGTTAATTTCGAGAGAAATTAGAAGCATCTTTTCAAGTTAAAAGAAATTGACAGGTCAACCGTTCCGGTTGACCAAATCAAAAGCACCAAGCGGATACAGGACAAGCGAGACGCTTGTCCTACTAACACCGTCTTAAAAACCGCATGAATAAAATGAAAATTCCTATGCAATTAAATTATGATTCATATTACACGAACTATTGCAATTGACGAAGGCGAAATACGGGAGACCTTCATCCGGTCATCAGGGCCAGGCGGACAGAACGTTAACAAGGTTGCCACGGCTGTCCAACTCCGCTTTGATGTGAGAAATTCCCCTTCACTGCCCAACGATGTTCGTGAACGGCTGTTTCGGATTGCCGGTAAGAAAATCACTGAAGATGGCGTATTAATTATCGATGCACAGAGGTTTCGCTCTCAGGAACAAAACCGTCAGGATGCAACAAATCGTTTGATTGTCCTCATCCGCAAGGCAACAGAAAAGCCCAAACCGCGCCATAAAACAAGACCAACGTCAGGATCAAAAACGCGCCGACTGGATGCAAAGCGTCATCACGGTGAAACCAAAAAAAGGCGGAAGACCACACCCTTTGACGATTAATCCTTTCTTGTAATATTTGCGATTTACAAATTATGAAAATTCCTATGCAATGAATTTATGAGGAGTATAAATTGTATGAGAAACGGCATATTAAAACATCCATTTTTATTTCTATGTACTCTTGGTACGCTGTTCTTTTCCTGTTTATCGTGTATCAATGCTGATACCTATAAAGACGGACTAATTACGGTTCAACATGAGGAAATTGATGTTATAAGAGAAGGGCAACATATCCAATTTAATCATCCTTGTAAATTGTCAGAGCAAACAATTGCCGGTATTCTGTCGTCTGTTTTCTATAAAGAAAAAGGCTTCCTCCGGCGGGTTGGGACATTGCGGGTGTTTCATGACGACGAAATAAAAGCGCTAGCACCATTAATAGTGCGGGTGCTTTCCGTCGCAACCCCAACGCAAGTCATTTCTTTTTCCTCGTATTATTACCGATTGATTCTATCAGACAGGCACAATTGCGGCCTGCTCTTTATAAAGGAAAACAGCCTCAATATAGCCTTTTCCCATGTTCACCAATTTCAGACAATGAATGATTTTATGTCAGATAAAAAAGGTTATTTCGCAACGAGGGAAAATCCTATACACAAAAGGCGCAGCAGTTTTTGGAAATTAACACCTTCGCCTGGCCAGCATTTAGAACCGGGACATGAAAACTGGTTGGTTGTAGATTTACATGGCGAAACAGAAACAAAGTAATAAACAAAACGGGTACGTTCTGAGGTAATTCAGGTAAGCATGGATATGGACGAGGTTTATTCAATACAGTACTTTTTCTGTGCCCTTTGTAAGAAAGCGTCTATTTCTTTTTTTCTTCCTTCAAACCCCTTTCTTCCTAATATCGCAAAGGCATTAATCTTGCCAGCCTCAACGCCTGGTTGGTCAAATGTGTTTATATTGTAAAACTTGCCTGCATACGCTGTTTGTAATTCATATAAATAAAATAATTGCCCTAAGGTAAATGCAGAAAGTTCGTCCATGATAAGCGTGCAATTGGGGCGCTTTTGTTCTGTGAGCGCAAGCCGTGTACCCTCATACTCCGCCGACATGAGGTCATTAAGGGTATGTCCCTTCAGATATGACAATTCCTGTTCGACATCGGGTTTATCCGTGATAAGGACATCATGACTAAATTTTTTTATTACCCAGAAGGTAACTACCTTGTCAGAGGGGCCTTCCATATAGAGCTGAAGTTGTGAGTGTTGATCTACGACTCCAATAGCCTTTACGGGCGTTGAACCTGTATGAACAATCTCATTCCTGAGTGAAAACTTCTTTCCAAGGCTCTCTGCCCAGAGCTGGCAAAACCAGTCAGCAGTCCCGCTCAGAGCATGTGAATAAGGCATCATAACCAGGATATTTTTCCCTTTTATAGTGTCACTCAAACAATAGAGCGCTGCACCCATGAGCGCAGGGTTTTCCCATATATTGCCTGAATGGCATACCTCATCCATGTAAGCCGCGCCATCTAATACGGCGCTTACATTAACCCCGCTCATTGCGGCTGAAAACAAGCCCACCGGGGTTAAGACCGAGTAACGTCCTCCTACGCCGGAAGGAATCGCAAACGAAAGAAAACCTTCACGTCGTGTGACGTCCCTTAAAGTTCCTTTTTCACCGTCTGTTGTAGTGATAACATGGTTTGCATAGTTCTTGCCAAGTTTGTCCTGTAAGAGCTTAACAATGATAAGGAACTGTGACATGGTTTCGACGGTGGTACCGGACTTTGTTATGAAATTGAACAGCGTTTCTTCTGGTTTAATAATGTCCATAAGGGCAGTGAACCTCTCAGGATCGACGTTGTCCAACACAAAAATACGGGGACGGCCCATTCGTTCTTTATCATTGAGAATATTATAAAACGGATGGTTGAGCGCTGTATGGATGGCGATATTGCCCAGCGCGGAGCCGCCAATTCCCACGACTACGAGATTTTTAAATTTTCCCTTAAGGTTACTTGCCGCTTGCAGGATTTCTGCGAGTGTCTTTTTGTCGTAAGGTAAGTCCAGGAACGGTAGTTTGCCTGCCGCACGTTCTTCCTTTAATTGAGCGGCAAATCGGGCTGCAAGAGGTTCAATCGTTTTCAATTCCCGGTCGGTTATGCCGTGTTCCGAATCTATAGAATCAGCCATCATATTGTTGAAATCAAAGCGTAGTGTCTGTTTGCTTTCCATGTGTTTGTCCTGTATGAAAAAATGAGAGAAAGACGACCCTGAACAGTGTTCCGGATCATTGCATTCTAAGCAATGATGCGATGATTGACTTTTTGCACAAACTCTTGAACCCCCCAGGTTATGGGGGATTAACTTACAGGTTTAAGAATCCTGTGTACTGTATATGCTTATCTACCTTATGACATACCTCCTCTTCGTCAAGGGCAAAGAGGGGGCTGATTTCTATACAACCAACGACATTGCCGTGGTCGTCTGTTGGAATGGAAATGCCCGCCTTGCGTAACCACCGACCGAAGAGATTTGTCATATCCCGTTTTGCCGTGACCGGAGAGTCTGCCCCATCCGTATTTTTGACGGGAGAAAATTCTTCATCGCGCAGGACTTCCATAATAACACCACGGCCGACGTATTTCAGGATATCAAAAATAAAACTCTCAAATTTAATGGCATTATTGTTATGGGGGTTCACAGCGTTGCCATGCTCGTCTATATGGGACACCTTTTTAAAGGCCGCGTGGTAAGGGAGAGAATTGTTTTTTTGATATACTCTTTCGAGGAAATCTATATTGATCATGTGAACTGCAATATTCCCTGCATTATATTTAAGGGAACCATTCTCATTTCGTGCGTACATATCTTCACGGCTTAACTCGCTGTATTCAATCATGTGCAGATGTCCATTGAGTGATACAACAATACCAACCTTTTCCTCCGGCTGGCCCTTTTTTACAATCTTTAAGGACATTTCTGCATTATCTTTCAGGTGGTAGCCGATGAAAACAGGGTCTGCGATCTTAATAAGCACGTTATCAACCTGATGATAAAAAATATTTTTAATGCCACGGCGTTTCATATCGTTCAAAATCCCCTTTTCCCTGAGAGCAATGATGACGCCGCCGTGACCATTGGGACTCATTACAATATTCGATGGGGAATCCATCAATAATTTTCCATTGAGGTCCACAACAGGAAGCATCTTTTGGGTAAAAAAGCATATCTGTTTTGGGTCTAATCCGAAAAATTGGTGAGACTGGAAAAAGGTTTGTGAGATGAAGTCATTCGATTCACTTGTCATGATGAACCAGGGGATGCGTGTATGATATTTTTGCTGGGTAGCGTGTATTTTCTCTGCGTGGAGCCGAAAGAGGCTCTTATTGGTAATTGGGGCGAGGGGGAGGGTGCCTTTCGGTCCATTACTGCCTAACCGTGTTCCCTGTCCGCCCGCAACGGTAAGTACTGCAATTTCTCCTTTCCGTAAGGAATCTTCTCCCTTAAGCCGTGCCTCGTGTGCCAGTTTTTTTTCAAAAAAACTCTGAGGGATGTTGATTATTTGAGGCGGAGATATCTTTCCCTGTATGGGTGCAGCCGACTGTTGTGTGTTTTCATGAAAAAGCTTCTGTATGAGTTGAAAATCAATCGTGGAAATCTGTTCCAGGAGGTGTTTTTTTTCTTCTGCGCTCAGTTCACCCCACCACCTGAAAATATGATGCTGCTGAGCTTCAAAGGCGCTTCGGAAATATCTTTTATAGCCTGGGTAATCTTTTTCCTGAATCATGCTATCAAATTTCATCGTGGAATAGAGCCAAAAGCTTCAGCGTGAATTCTTGAACCTGAACAAGAAGTATTCTGATATACCAAAAGCTTACAAATGTTGCCTATTTAGTTAATAATTATACGTAAGTTTCTGCTTTATAGCAAGGAATTTTTAGGACAAAACCATTTTAACCCGTTTAGAAATTTAGACTTGAAATAAATCCTGAATAACAGTAACCTGTATTTATGAAAAAACTTTTAATCATCATTTCTGCCACAGTTTGCATTCTATTAGGAATTGCAATAGCTGGATATATTATTGTTAAAAAGACCATATCGGACGAAGCAATTAAAAACCGTTTAGTGAGTTCGATCAGTGAATTTGGTCAGGCAACCGTTGAGCATGCCCACCTGGACTTCATGGAAGGACTTGTTATTGATAACCTTTCATTTACGGGAACCTCTGAAGATACACAGGGAAAATCTCTCAAAATTCCCAAGCTCGTTTTGAAATATAATGTAAAAAGTCTTTTAAAAGGTCAACTCAACATTAATAATGTCATTATTGTTGAGCCGGAATTAATCATTGAAAAGCCCACAGACATCTGGTCGCTTTTAGATGCTATCAAAACAGGCTATGACAAGACAAAAATGCCCATTTATATAGATGCCCTGCGGAATGGTGTCGAAATAAGAGACTTAAAGCTTCACGTTAAAGAAGATCCCGACACAAAAAGCCCGGAAATTATGCTATCGGGTATTAATATCACATTTTCACCTTATGCCGGTTCATTTCAGACTATTAACATAAGGGGAAATATTGACGATGAGCTTATAGGGAGTTACACATTCACCATGAAGCTTTATCCAGATATCCCAAAGCTTGAAATTGATGCCAATGCAAAGAACCTGATGGTGAATGAAGGGGTCTGTGCCCAGTTTCCTTATATAGGGAAAATGCTTTGGGATAGTTACAAGCCTGTAGGAAAGATCAATTTATATTGCATTGCAAGTTTTGATAACAGGAACAGCCAGAAAAAAACAGACTACAGTGTAAATGTCGACCTCAATGGGGTAGAGGCCCTGTACGAAAACTGGCCATTTCTTCTCCATAATTTAAATGGAAATGTAAAGGTAAGTCCCGATAAATTGTATCTCAAGGGCCTTGTTGGTTATATCAAGAGTGAAAACTTTACTTCCCAGGCTGAATTGAATGGAGAATTTGATCTCTATGGTTCTAAAAAGACCTTTGTTATGAATATTCCGAATCTTTTTATAAATCAGGAACTGTTAAAAAACATTCCAGACTTCGGGGCGCAAGTATGGGAAAAAATACAACCAACCGGATTAATAGATATGTCACTCCAGTATAATGTTGGCGAGAAAGGGGAATCCAGCAGTTTTCTGGTTATAACATCTAAGGATTTGGAAATTAAACCTCATGAATTTCCCAAACCTATATCCCACGTAAACGGTCAATTTAAGCTGTGTAATAATATAATCCTATTTAAAAATGCCAGTGGTTTCATACAGGGTGGGGACCAATCCATTTATACCGAGATGAATGGCATTTATGATATGCAGAGCGGAAGGAAGATTTTCAACTTCCATGTACCCGATTTAACCATTACAGAGTCATTTTTAAAAACTCTGCCTCATAAAGAAATTGGTGAAAAATTGTGGACAGCCCTGAGCCCAAGCGGTAAGGTGGATGTTATTGCCAATTTTCAGGGTTTTAAGGATGAAAAGGACAATAATTACTCCGTAGAGATTAACCTGAAGGATTGTGAAATTCACGATAGTAAATACAAAATTCCCTTATGGGGAATGTCGGGAAGGTTGGAAATAAACAAAGATGGTTTTGGCAGTAAGCATATTGATGCAAAATGTTGCGGGGGGCATATTGAAGGTACGCTTTCCGTCAATACGACTGTTGAGCCTTATCAATATAAAGGCGAATTAAACTTTTCAAGGATTATTATTGAAGAACTTACAGAAAAAATCGTAGAAACATATAAACCATGGACAGGTATCCTTTATGGACGGATTAAGTACCGTGGAAGCGGGTCGGATTCAAAAAATTTTTCTGCCGAGGGACACATGAATGTAAACGAGGGATACCTTTCGGATGTTCCGATTATCCTCAGTGTATTCAATTTTCTCGACCTCAGCTTACCCAAAAAAGAAAGTTTTCATAGTGCCCAGGTAAAATTTGTGGTTAAAGATGGGGTCGTTCATATTAATGATGGACGGATTTACAGTGATACCGTTGAACTCAACGGGCGCGGGGATATTGGCCTTAATGGAAATCTTCAGTTAAATGTTGTAGCGGGATTTAGCAAGGGGGTATTTTCACAACTGCCGATTGTGGGGAGATTTTTTGATTTGATTGTCGGCGGTGTGCGAAAACAATTAACCATGGTGGAGATCCGGGGGACGTTTTTAAAGCCGGAAAGTCACGCAAAACCGTTTAAGCCCTTTACCAACTCCATCAAAAGTATGTTTGAATTGTTACCCCAGGAAGAGCATATTGGTACAGAGAATGCGCCGGAAAGTAGTGAAAGAAAGAGGCAAAATACATCTTCTGATAGTTTATAAATATTCGATTTTTTCTTCCACAAAAAAATTATTCTAACAAATTAGGCATTCGGCTACTTGAAGTTTTAAATGTCCTATAGTAGGAGCCGTCTCCTGACGGCGAATGGCAACTTAAAACGGCGTGCATGTGCCCGGTCGCCAACAGGAGTTGGCTCCTCCAAAAACTTTGAATTTCCTAAATATGAACATGAACCTATGCTAGAACACTTCTTTTCTCCTCAATCAGTTGCCGTTATCGGGGCATCTCGTGAGGAAGGTAAGATTGGGCACGATTTATTTAAAAATCTGATAATACACGGATACAAAGGACGTATCTATCCGGTAAATCCCAAAACCAATACGATCCTGGGAATAAAGACATACGCCAGTCTTACAGAAATCAACGACTCAATTGACCTCGCCGTCATTATCGTACCTGCCATACATGTTAATAAGGTGGTGGATGAATGTATTGAGAAGCACATCGATTCTGTCATCGTTATTAGCGCCGGTTTTAAAGAAAGTGGTATCCAGGGAGCAGCATTGGAACGTGAATTATACCAGAAGATTAAACAACATTCGATCCGTATGCTCGGCCCTAATTGTCTCGGCCTCATAGATACCCAATCATCTCTGAATGCCTCTTTTGCGTCGGATATGCCTGCCAGGGGCAATATCGCGTTTTTCTCACAATCCGGCGCTCTGTGCACTTCGATTCTCGACTGGGCGGCAGGGGAATGTGTCGGATTTTCCAGGTTTATCAGCATGGGAAATAAAACGGATATCGGCGAAGTCGATCTTATGCAGGCTATTAGTAATGACCCCCATACGAAGGTCATCCTCGGCTACCTCGAAGGAGTAAAAAACGGCACGGTATTTCTGGATTCAGCCAAGGCAATCACAAAAAAGACCCCCATGATAGTGGTGAAATCAGGAGGTACCGTGGCTGGCGCAAAGGCTGCGTCGTCACACACGGGAACGCTTGCAGGGTCTGAAAATGCCTTTGATGCCGCATGTAAGCAGTCGGGTATTTTACGGGCAAAGACGGTGGAAGACCTCTTCGATTATGCCAGGATATTCAGCCAGCAACCACTGCCCCGGGGACCACGGATAGCGTTGATTACAAATGCCGGTGGTCCGGGGATTATCGCCGCAGATGCGGTTGAACGGTCGCAGCTGAGAATGGCAACATTTTCCAAAAATACCATCGAACAACTCCGTTCCATTCTGCCAGATATGGCAAATATGTACAATCCTGTTGACGTCCTGGGAGATGCAAAGGCCGACCGGTATAAGTCCGTTATTGAAAAGGTGGTAGAAGACCCCAACGTGGATATGGTTCTTGTTATCCTGACGCCCCAGACCATGACAGAAATTGAAAAAACGGCAGAAGTGGTATGCGATGTTTCAAGTCAGACCGATAAAACCATCGTAACTTCTTTCATGGGCGGGAAAAGGATCGATAACGGTTTAAAAATTATGTGTCAGAGAAGGGTGCCGAATTATTCTTTCCCTGAGCGGGCAATCTTAGCCATCGAGGCTGCGTATAAATATACCCTCTGGCAAAATAAAACATTCTTAGGTATAAAAAATTTTCAGGTGAATAAGGAAAAAGTGGAGTCCCTCTTCAATAACGTTAAACAAATGAAACGGTGTTCTCTTGGTGAAGAAGAGGCAAAACAGGTAATTTCGGCGTATGGTTTTAGAGTACCTAAAAGTATTTTAGCGTCATCTGAGGCAGAGGCAGTAAATGCCGCAGAAGAAATTAGTTACCCGGTTGTTATGAAGATTTCCTCTCCCGACATCCTCCACAAATCTGATTTTGGCGGGGTTGTTGTTGGATTAAAAGATGAGGTCTCCGTGAGAAGATGTTTTTGTGATATTACCCAGAAGGCGCATCGCCTTATGCCCGATGCCGAAATACAAGGAGTATTGATACAGCAGATGATTACCGGCGGAAAGGAAATAATTCTCGGTATGTCGCGTGACCCGCAGTTCGGTCCTTTGGTAATGTTTGGGCTTGGGGGTATTTATACCGAAGTATTAAAAGATGTTACCTTTAGAATTGCGCCGGTTGGATTATCTGATGCAGAAGAGATGGTGCAGGAGATACGGTCTTTTCCGCTTCTTCAGGGTGTACGTGGAGAAAAGCCCGTAGACATAAATGCCATTGTAGATAATATTTTAAGACTCTCCCTGTTAGTAACCGACTTTCCGGAGATTATAGAGATGGATATTAATCCCTTAATAGTATTTCCAGAGAGATGTGGTTCAATAGCACTGGATGCTCGACTGACGATAATACAGAACAATAAATCGCAGCAATAGAATATCTGCTCTATAAATGTCTTTTTGGACAGATATATATTCTTCAGATACAACTACGGATATAATAGCTATATAAAGGAGCAATATGAAGATAGGGGTAAAACTGTCATTAATTAATGCAGCTATGGTTATTATTGTTATGTCTATTGGCATTACTTTTTATATGATAAAAGACATAAAACAACGCAATAACGAAGTATTGAAAAACTGCAAAATGTTGGTAAAAGAATTTGTTTCAACGAGAGAATATCTTGCAGAGTCATTAGGTTCGTTTGGAGAAATAGATTTAGATGTAAAAATGGCACATTTTGTACCTGCGAAGGCTGGTTATGGCATCGGGAAAAAATTTACACAAGAAACTGGATATATTTTAAAACAAACTAGTTTGAAATTGAGGAATCCTGATAATGCACCAGACGAACTTGAGAGGCGTATACTCAAAATGTTTGAAGATGATAAAAAAATAAAAGAATACTGGGAGATTGAAAAGGTACATCAGGATAAATATTTTCGTTATATGTATCCTTTGGTAATTGAAGATACGTGTATGAAGTGTCATGGCGATAAAGACAAAATACCAATATTTATAAAAGTTGAATACAAACAAGATACTGCTACTGGCTATAAATTAGGAGATATAAGAGGAGCTATTAGTTTGAAGGTTCCCTACGAAAGAATATCAAAGTCCGTATGGGGTGGATTTTGGCATCTTACTATAGTTACATTAGTAGTAACAAGTTCATGTATCGGATTGGTATTTTTTCTCTCAAAGATATTTGTTTCTTTACCATTCAAAAAACTCTGTAAAGTAGTAAGGGAAATTGCGGGCGGTAATTTAAGGCAAAAAATAGAGGTAAAGAGTAATGATGAAATAGGAGATTTTTCAGCATTATTCAACACAATGACAGATAATTTAATACAATTGGTTAATAAAAATAAGGAGGTAATTGCACAAGTAGCCACGAGTTCGGTGGAAATATTTTCTGCCAATGAAGAACAAACAAGTGGTACCGGCGAATTAGCTGCTTCTGTTAGTGAGATCACTGCAACGATGGAAGAACTATCTGCCTCGGCAAGTCAGATAGCATCCAATGCTGAAATGGTAAATAAATTTACCGGCGAGTCAAAAAATGCAGCACAACAGGGAAAAGATGCGGTTATGAATTCAGTGGCTACCATGGAAAACATTGTCCTCGGTTCAAAAGAAACGGTCGCCAGGATTCTTTCTCTCAACGAAAAATCCAGGCAGATTGGCACGGTATTAAAGATTATCAATGATGTGTCCCATGAAATTCATCTTTTGTCTTTAAATGCTGCTATCGAAGCATCAGGAGCCGGAGAACATGGAAGACGATTTGGAGTTGTGGCGAATGAAGTCAGGCGGCTTGCAGAACGCACGAAGGCTTCTACGGAAGAAATACGAGGGATTATAGAAGAAGTGCAGGCGGCTACTAATGTGGCAGCAATGTCAACAGAGCAGGAAACAAAAAATGTAAAAGAGGGTATGGAAATAGCTACGATGGCTGCACAGGGATTGGAGCGTATATTGGAAACGATTGAGAAAACCTCGGATGCTTCTCGGCAGATTGTTATGGCAACTCAACAGCAAAAGAGCGCGAGCGAACAGGTAGCACTCACTATGAAGGAAATCACGGGAGTAGTAAATCAAACCGTATCTGGTTTAAAACAATCAAATACTGCCCTGTCCGAGTTAAATAGATTTGCGAAAGATTTAAGTGAAAAAATAAAAGAATTTAAAACATAAAACAATCAAATATGCATGTAATTTTTCCAGCAAACATTTTCAACTCTGTAATTGACGCTACGGAAGATGGACGATAACGTTACTTATTAAAATAAGGTAATGAAAAATATATTCGGAGTTCGATGGGGAGAGAAATGTTATACGGTCGGTGAAGGTAAAGATGCTATTTGCGATGGGTGTCCTGTGGAAATGGTATGCAAGGATAAGAAGGTAGGCAAGAGAACGACATTCAAGGTATACTGGCCGATGATTGAATCTAAAGAAAAATGGTAAAGAGATATATGATGCAATAAAGAAGATAAGAAAGATTAAACATTTAACGAACAATTATGATAGGTTTGCTTGTTGGTATATATTGTTAAAATTATCAAAAAAATCTGTCGATATAATCTTCCAATGCTGTTTCCGTCCCCGTATCTTCTTATCATAGATACTTATCATCCAAATAGATAAAATAAATAAGAGAAACCCACAAGAAACCATTCTTACATTTGGCGAATCTGGATAAAGAAAGTGCATTTTTTGTCCCAGTAAACTTCCTGCTATTATACTGATAAGGGGCAAAACCAGAATAAGTAAGATACTTTTATACGGAGATGACTTAATTATTTCTAATGTTACCTGTTGACCCACGCGCAAACCGGGGATTGTAGGTACTTCTAAAAGATGCTGGGTGTTTTCTACACCCGTACAAACGCCGCAACTTTTACACTCTTTTGAATTTGGCCTTTCTCTTTCAACCAGGGCGCGATTGTTATGTATATATTTTACAGTGCCTCTTTCTCTTACGAGCTCTTCTTTAAACATACTGATTCACGAATTATTTAAGTACTCTGAGATGGTTGTTGGTCTGAAACGCCATTACCAACCTTCTCCCGCATTAATTTACCAACTTTAAAAACTACTACATTTTTAGCGGGTACATATGCAACCTCACCTGTTCTGGGATTTCTCGCCTTTCTGGCGGCGCGTTGACGTATTTCAAATACTCCAAAATCACGTAATTCAATGCGATTGCCCTGAGCAAGCTCTGTAATGATTTCGTCTAAAAACATCTGAATCGTTTTTTTTACGATCATATGTGTATTATCTGTTCTTCGTGCAATCTTTTCACAGAGGTCCCTTTTTGTCGTTGTTTGCATTAGTATTCTCCTTTTTTACAATAAAAATGTAAGCGGCAATTTTACAAAAATCCATGCGGGTATGGATTAATGAAACAAAAACCACCCCCTGGTTGTAGAAATTTTCAGTGGATTGAAAACCGGCTTTTTAGTCTTAACTGATTTCCAGCCTTAATACTTATGAATAGTTGGACATATTATCAATTCACAAGATTAATGTCAATACGTTTTTAACACTTTTCAACGTCTTAATTTGATGTTTAGGAAATTCAAACTTGACATTGGATGAATAAATGTGATATTGTAATTTACTTTAATATTGGATTGGGCGTGTGATATTTCAGGAGGATAAAAAATGAAGGTAAAAATAAGAAAAAGTTCGATAAAGCATAAAAGGATGTGCGGTTTTCGCAAGCGGATGCAAACAAAAGGAGGCCGTGCCATCATAAACAGAAGAAGAAGGATAGGCAGAAGACCGTTACTGGATGTTTAGCAGGAAAAGAGAAAGACCTTAATTATCGTTGGGGCAGATAATTAAGGTCTTTTTTTAATATAAATAGGAATTAATCCTCAATTGTAATTGCTTCCACCGGGCACTCATCCGCGGCCTGTTTACAGGTATCTTCATATTCTGCAGGCACACTACCCTTGATAGCAACAGCTACATCGCCCTTCATTGAATAAACTTCAGGACATGTCTGAGTGCAAAGTTCACAACCAGTACAAACGTCAGCATCGACTTTTGCGCGCATGGCTTATCTCCTTACGTTGATGATAAAATATAAAATTAAATAACGTTTTTATGAATACTCGTGCACTTTTGGTTCACGTGCAAAATATTATAAAAAATTAACTCAAAAAAAACAATACATAATTTAACCAATGAACCCGGAGATATTGTCCAGTTTTACACCGTGGACGGCAATCTCAGGCGCCAGTACAACCTCGTCGCCTCCCCACACAAACGTTTGTTTTTTTTCTCTGGATATTGCAATAATGTTGTTTAATATCTCCATAATGTTGTTGTTGATTCTTACCGTATTGGGTTTCAGCGGACTTACGATTTTTCCACCCTTTACTAAATACGAATCTGCAATAATAGTGCTGGTGAAATCTCCGGCTGCAAGGCCATTGATAGGATACGTGTACCATATCCTTCCGATATAAATTCCATTATTAATTTTTGACAACAAGTCGTGACCCGGCATTTCCTCTTTACCTTCAATGACAATATTCGTGGGACATATTTTGGGTTGTACCATGTGGTGCCTGCTGCTGTTGTAATAGCGAAATCCGTTTCGTGGAATAAAAGCGTTAAAGAGATTCTCTAGTTTTTTGGAAAGGTAGTTATTTGCAAGAAAACCCACCAGGAGTCCGTGATAAATGAGGTCTGTTCTTCCTGTTGGAATACCCTCACAGGAAATTTTTCTGCTGCCAAGAGCGCCCCTTATTGTGCCATCGTCATAAACATTTAAGTGACTGGATGCAACCTTTTGCCCCAGTTTCCCGAGAAATGGAGTGTCGGAAGTATTAACGGAAGCAAGACTTAAGGCTGGTATTACAATATTGGCAAATAAATCTGTTACGGGCTGTCCTCCGAGAATAACGTTGTAGATACCAGAGGGTATCCTTTCTCCCCCAATAGTCTTGATGGCGCTCTCGGCTGATTCCCGCCCTGCCTCTTCCGGGTTAAAACCGCACAGATGGGTGCTGGTGGTCCAGCCCGTGCCTTTTACCCCTTCCTTTTCAATCATTGAGGTTATGCTGGCCGTGAGGATGGTAGATTCATCGAACTCATCAATGCCCTTTGTGCTGGCAATAGCCATACGTTCTTTTACGATAGAAATGTCGCCGCCGACAATAATTGATCTATTGAACTGTTTCTGATTATATTCAGTGATCGCCCCTTTAAGCCCGCGCCACCCTAAATCAACGATCGTCTCGTCGCTTATATCCATTACCGCAGGGTCATGATAATTTTCCAATACAGGTTTTCCGGCAGGTAGGGGAAGCGATTTAAAATCAGGGTCGGATATTTTATTCCTTTTTGCCTTCTGGAACGCCTCCACGATACCCCGGCGGGTGATACTATTCGAGGAGATGCCATACCCTGTCTTTATCTCTTTACCACATTGAAAGACAACCAGCACACCAATACCGCAAACCTGTGTCGATTTAGGTTCATGAATGCCATTGCAGGGGATGTCTGACGTGTAGTTTAATCGTACCGTGATGTTTTCGTTCCATGATGCAAAGACCTCTGCGTCAATGACGTCCTTCTGTTTCCTGATATAATCCAGTCCGTTGCGGACACACAATTGAAGTTCTTGTATATGAATCATCATGGTTCCTGATGTCCCGTAAGTCTTGCCCTGGATCGCAAGGTAGGACCGCCGTTCCCAACCCGCATTGTTTGCATCGGCTGACCTTTACCACAGTTGGGTATGGGAAATACGGCAAAGTCATTTCCCACGGCGTCAATATTCATTAAGAAGTCTTTAGAATCAGCCGTGATGCCGCCCTGTCGATATAATTTTTTAATTTGCCCGTCTTCTATTTTGTATACCTTTTGCGCAGAAATACGGAAATTCTCTCGCGATTCGCTAATGGACGGAGTACGATGGTTTACAATATAATATCCATCTTTTACCTCAGAGATAATATCGTGAAAATCTTTATTTCCGTTTGCGAATACGGTGTTGGTCATGCGCACGATGGGGACATAGTGCGGTTCAATCGCCCTCATAGAGCCGTTTGGCGGTTGATTGAGAGTTGCAGCATATTCCCGTCCATTCATAAATTCTTTAAAAATTCCGTTTTCAATTAAATTTACCCGCCTTCCCGGCGTGCCCTCCATGTCATATTTGAAATGTCCATAACCTGTTAAAGTTGGGTCTGAATAGGCAGTTACCAGGGGAGACGCTATTTGTTTTCCCAACTCATTATCCTGAAAGTCCCGAAACAACCATGAACGGCCTGCATAAGCGGTTTCCAGTTTTAATGCGCGGTCGGCTTCCGTTGGATGGCCTACAATTTCGTGTACCAGGAGCGCATTAAAATGCGGATTGGTTACCACCACGACAGGTTCATCGGTGGCTTTGAGAAATTCCGCATCGATAAGTTCCAGGGTCTCGCGTGCCCTTTGTAATGCAAAATCACGAAGTGATTGTTTATAAACGTTGCGCCCTTTGAGGACTTCCCATCCGCGAACGTCTCCCAGATAATCATAACAGGTTTCAGGAGTTTCTCCCTTCTTCTGTGCAACGACAAATACCATTCCCTGGGTAAGCGCGTATGATTGATCAATGCATGAGCCTTCGGTGCTGCAAAAGAGTTCTCTCTGTATGCCGGTATGTATATCAAGAGAGGCATACCGCACATCTTTGCTCATGGCGCTCATTTCATGTGAAGTTTTTATTGCAAGGCTGAGCATTTCCCTAAGAGGTACCCGGCGGGGGTCATCATCAAAAACAGCATTAACGGTATCTTTTACAACTTTGATCTTTGCGAGGTTTACTGCCGTAAGCGCGGGAGCAATCGATTTAAACCCGGCCTTTTTCTTAGCATTGGAAAGAGCCCTTGCGTAAGCCCTGTTTATTCCATAGGTAAGTGTTTTCTGAATAGTTTTTTGATTTGACGCAGTCTCTCCAATCGGTTGGCCATAAAATCCCCATGAGCTCATTTCGCCAGCCAGTAACCGAACCCCAAAAGAAACAGAGGCATCTTCGCCAATCCCCCTGGCCTTACCATCCTCAGCGCTGGCGTTTTTTATTTCCTGGATACCGAGTCTTATGTCGGCGTACTTGCAATCTTTTAATGAGACCGCCTGTTGAATAACCTGCGCCACGGTCTCTTTGAACGCCTCTATAAGTTCAACCTTAATACGGCCTACGATGAGTATTCTCCCTTAAAATATTGTATATCAACGACATTTTTTTGATCCTGGAAATTATTTTACCTCAAATACCACCTTTTCAATCCCAATGTTTCCTTCACTGTCGAAGGCATTCAGGATGATGGTATAATCGCCCGGGGTAAGTGGTTTGGTGGTGATTTGAAATGATTCATCTGTACTATCGAACATCCCGTCCACGGGATATGCCGATATCCATTCCTGTCCGTCAAGGGTATATTGTACCTTTACGAGGGCGCTGTAATCGTCTTTGGCCACGCCATTAATGATATATTTGCCGCCCGTTCCCGCTGCTGTGCTCAGAGATTTGATAATTGGTTTTGAGTTATCGATCACAACCGGTTGTATAGTGTTCTCTGCGCCCAGCGCTGTTTCTGGTGGATTATCGGGTTCGTCGCTTACCATCAATTTTATTTGATACTTTCCATCAGGCAAACGCAGGGTGTCCCAGGTACACGACCCTTTCTTTTGTGTGTTCTTTTCAATGATCTTCCATGTTTTTTCATCTGTGCCTTTGTAATAAATGGTTAACTGGAGGGTATCATTATTTGGATCTTCTGCTTCCCACTGGATATTTTTCTGCGCCATCTGATGGTGCGGTTTCAGGCTGACATGCGCCTGGGATTTAGAATCTGTCTTGCCGTTCGTCTTTGTTTCCGGTGATTTTTGAGGTGTTCCGGAGGATTCCTTTTCCAGGGAAAAATTTATAATCTTTGGCGGCTGATTTTTGGGAAGATAGGATAACGATACCATCGCCAGAGATGGCGTAGTATCGGCGCTGGTGGTTTGTAAGGTGGCATTATACTGGATAAAGCGTGCCGGAGGACTTTCAATTCTTTCTCCGGGCGATGTATATTGCGTTGACCAGCCACTCCATGTCGGGTCGGGTTTTTCACAGTTGCCCGTGCGGGTTGTCAGGGAAATATTCGTGCCAGCCGGTTGTACATCAGTCCAATAAATACGTCCCCAATTGGACTGTGTGGCGGTATCGAGCACGTTTGATATAAAGTTGCCTTCCTTTACAAATGACGGATATATCTTATACACCTTCCCCCTGTTGCCCGTACCAACATACAACTCATCATTGCTGGTATTGATGCAGCACAGGGCGTGAACTTCCTCGATATTTGTCAGGCTGCCTGATGTTTCATCACAACAAACTTTAAAAATCCCTGATTTATTGCCCGTAGCCACGTAGAGGTTGTTTTGTGTATCCAAAGAGATGCCCAGAATAAATGACTGATCGGTCTCAAATACTTTCTGTGCAAGTCCATCGCGGGTAATTTTGTAAATGAAGTTGGGTGTTGTTGGAGCGCCGGTGGTTTTGGGGATCGACTCAGCCTCTTTTACCGCAGATCGTTGTTGTTGCAAGGATACCTGCTGTGCCATGGGCATTTCTTCCGGAATGTTCAGATCCCAGGAGCGTTCTTCTTTAAAAATAGACGTGATTACCCCCGCTTGCGCAACCGGTTGGGCAGTTGGCGGGGGTGGAACATGTGGTTGTGCGCCCACTGCCGTTCCCGCATAGAGATTGCCTTGCGCATCCATAGTGATGCAATGTATCTCGCCTTCACTTGCATCGTAAAGCACGTGCGGTTGTCCTGATGGGGTAATCCTGTACACAAGCCCGCCTGGTTCCGTGCCAAGATAAACATTATTAAACTGATCTATGTGAATATCCAGCAGGTTTGTCTCCGGAGAATCAAAAAATACGGTTGGTTTACCTTCGGGGGTTATCTTAAAGAGGATGCCATCATTCCCCGTTGCAGCAAAGATGTTGGAATCGTTGTCGACTGCCATGTCCCATATATACGAAGCTGGCAGGCAGCAAAATACCGACGCCTCACCCCTGGTATTTATTCTGTAAACAATACCCCGGGGGGCTGTCCCGGCGTAAAGATTGCCCTGTTTATCTATTGCAAGGCTCTGGACATATAACTCTGGTGAATTGAAAACTTCTACCGCTTCGGCATCGTTCTTTATCTGGTAGACACAGCCGGGGTCTCCGGTGCCGATGAATACCTGATTTTTTGAGCCCACCGCCATTGACCATACAAAGGCGCCTCTGATACCCTGAATAACCTCTGTTTTAGGAGAAAGCTGTATCTCTCCGGTACTGAGGACCGACACATTTTGCGTAGTGCCCCTGGTGAATTCTGTTTCATTTGATTGTGTCCACGTGCGGGTTGTTGTAGCGTAAACCTGTGAAACCATGCATAAGAAAACAAACGTTATAATACAACATAATTGCAGCCAATGAATCTCTCTTTTTCCACCTTTCATATTCGTTCCTTTTCATTTAACGAAAACGGGTATACTTTGATTTCCGGTCAATACATAGGTAGTTGGGGTACGTGAAATGACCTCGTCAGAGAGTGGGCCGACGCCACTCTGGTTTGAAAGACTCATAATGGAATGTATTGATCCCGGAAGCGATGGAAATCCTTCACCCCGGTATGTAAGTCCTTTCTTAGTCAGTAACACCCGTACCATCAGATTATTATTCCGTTCCAGATTTTCCATATAATGCAGAAGCTGATCAAAGTTTGTGGGGAGGTACTTTCCGGCAGAGCGCCCCATATTCAGGGCATTGCCGAACGTGGCATCGCAGGCCGTAACATTAAGTGTGCTTCCCGGCATAGTATCTTCGGGAATGTTTACCATTACCGTCTGATAAAAACTCTCTCCCGTAAATGGTTTCAAGCGGACGTCTACCTGAAGCGTGTCGCCCGGCTTTACCTGTTTCCTGTCAACTTTAATTGCCTCGATGTGCGCAGTCTGACGGGTATCCATCACGTGAATGTTCATTTCAATCCGGTTTACCCGTACCTTTTGAAATTGATTATTCATGATCATGGCAAAGGGCTGGATGATAAGGTTGATGGGAAACCAGGACTGGTCGAGTTCATAAAAGACATTTTCAACTTCCACAGGTTTTTCATATCCTTCAATCTGAACGGAGAGTTTTATATGCGCAGTCTTTTCCCCCAATTTCTTTTCTGTAGCAAGCACCGCACTGTGCGCAACCATCATCATAAGGCTGGGGGTTAGAAGTTTATTGTCGGCGATTTCAAAATTATACGAGACTTTTTGTGAACCCTCAACTTCAATACGGCAGGGTATCATGCGTGAGGCTTCTTTCATGATACCGGCAATGCCAGGCCTTCCGTCCCGGTTTATGCGCCCAACGACTTCTATGGGAGACGCCATCTTTATGGAATTTGATTGGCTGGAAAGGATGGTGTAAACATGAGCAGTCGCCATGGGCAGGTCTGTTGCGCCGGTTTGTAAGAACGGATGTCCAAATGCAAGGACTTGATCGCCTTCTGTATAGGTTACCGTACCGACGGCTGCTGCGCTCAGGTCTCCTTTAATCAGGATGGCAGCCACGGATGACCCTGGTTCAAGTGTTGGCCTTTTCGTGGTATCGTCAGCAGAAATATAACTTCCTCCCTGCATGGGACAGAGTCCGTGGGTTTGAAAAAATGGCTGCATCTTGTGCAGGACTTCACTGTTGACGCCTGAGATGATTAAAGGAGAAAGGATCGGAGTAAGCCTCAGTTCGGGAGAACCCTGTGTGGTTATTTCCGGTGGTATGAAGGGAGCAATCTGCGGTTCTAATGACGTTTTATCGAACGAAGACGGTGGCAACTCCCAATCCGTGGATGTCATGGAAACCTTACGCTCTTCTGTTGCCTTATTGAGCAAGGTGTTTTTCATCTCCTGAATGGGAGTAATACCGGCAATCGGTTCCTTTGCAAAGCTCCATCCGTATGAGACGGCGCCAATGAGACGGTTGTTAATATACACAGGACTACCGCTCATGCCCGCGATAATGCCGGATTTTTCCAAGGGTCCGCCTGACATCCTGACCAGGATAAGATTGCTCTTCGCATCCCAGTGTCTTAAAATACCAAGCACCTCAACATGGAAAATGTCGATCCTGTCGCCCGTAAAAACAGTCTTTCCGTAGCCGGTCATGCCAGGGACAATCTCTGTAATGTCCATGGTCTCTTCGACGGCAAATATTACGTTCTTGCCGGGCAGGAAAAGAGCGGTAAAAACACCTAAAAATATGGCTAAAGGGAGTAACTGCCGTATCTTAAATCTCATGGTGAAAACTCTACCAATTAAATAATTTAATGTCAAGGTATAAAAGGTTATTGAATTATGGTGGTTGGGAATTTAGACTATGAAACAGTTTTTACCAAAAAACTTTGTGGTTCGGGGTGGTTCAATAATGAATACATTAGTACTGAATTTAAGGGAACCGGCGCTTTACCGGAAACACATTGAAGCGGCTGCCGAGGCATTAAGAAGGGGGGAACTGGTTGCATTTCCCACAGAAACGGTATATGGCCTGGGCGTAAACCGGGATAATCCAATGGCCGTTGAGCGGGTTTTCGAGGTAAAGATGAGACCTGAAGAAAAGAAGCTTACCCTGATGATTGCCGACCGGGAAGAATTGAAAAAGTATGTTGGACATATTTCTTCCGCAGCGCAAAAGTTGGTGGACGCTTTCTGGCCGGGGCCATTAGCTATTGTTTTCCCTGTATCGAACGGCTTAGACATAAGCATGCGATTTCCCGACGATGCAGCAGCCAGGGATTTGATCCGCACGGCAAAGGTACCGGTTGTTACAACGAGCGCCAACCTTTCGGGATATCCACCCGCAACGGATGCCCAGCAGGTATTCCTGGATCTTGGCGGAAAGATACCCATTATCCTTGATGGTGGTTCGACACGGTTTCGTTCTCCTTCCACCATCGTAAAGGTAGTGGATGCTCATGTTGAGATTATTCGTCATGGTATTATTGCAGAGACCAGCATAAGAAGTTGTCTTGCAAATACTATGGCAAAGGTGTAATATTTGTTATTTACCACTCAGGTATTTTAATTCAAATAGTTTTTAAGGAAGATCATAAATCGAAATGAAGATTGCATTAGCATCAGATCACCGGGGATTTGATTTCAAGAAGCGTGTGGCAGATATGTTGATCCAGATGGGTCACACCGTAAAGGATTATGGCACGACAACGAGTACAGAATCGGTAGATTATCCCGATTATGGATTAAAAGCTGCCCGTGCCGTTGGTTCCGGCGAATGCGAACGGGGTATTCTGGTTTGCGGAACGGGGATTGGTATGTCGCTTGTGGCAAATAAGGTGAAGGGTGTTCGGGCTGCTGTATGCCACAATCTCTATACAGTAGAAATGAGCCGCAGACATAATGATTCGAATGTACTGTGTATCGGCGCTGATATTGTGGACGAAGAACTTCTGGAGCAAAAGTTAAAACTCTGGCTGGAAACCCCCTTTGAAGGTGGAAGACATGCCCGTCGTATTGAAAAGGTCATGGATATAGAAAATGGCGAAGGGATTTAATCGATGGTAACCATTTGTGCTCCTTTTGGTATGGTAAACGTAAATACCTTTGGGTCGAGCGTATTATTGACGGTAATCTGTGAAAAGGTGATGCTTAAGGTGGTATCATACATTGGCCAGCGCATATCAATCTTCTGTGGTATCCTGCATTCCCCAAAAGTTGCATAGTTTGTAAATACGGCTTGTAATTGGGCAAAGCTGTTTGTGTCAAATAATTCATACCGAAACACCTCGGCGTTTACCCTGTCAACCAGAAAATTTCCCTTGAGTTTTACGCTCCCTGTATCAGCTTCCAGCGTATGAACGAGCCAGTAGGCAGGCCAGGTTTCCACCATGGGTTTTCTACCTTCCAGGATTTCCTTATAATTAAATAAACTTATAATATCACCGGGGTATATGTTCATCCCAAGTGCATCAATCTTGTGGAAGGCGTTAAATGCCCCCGTGTAAACCTTTTTCTCAGGGGGAATAGAAAGCCAGAATGTATCGCCATTAGAGGCCAGATCAAATATCGTTGTGGCAAACTTGGAACCAACGACCCGCAAGCCCCTTGGACTCTGATACAGTATTAACCCCGTACAACGGATAGGTCCTTTCATACTGGGTGTGGCAAGGGTCATCTCTGCATGTGCACGAAAGGTTGTAAGTTTTGAACTATTCGTAATAATGGCGCTCTGTATTTGCTGTAAGGTGAGATTCTTTGGTTCTCCCCGAATCCCGTTCAGAAGAGACGAGGTATCCTCCCACACGGATTTCTGTAGAGGAGGGGTTTTGTATGTTGCACAGCCTGATACGAGAATGGTGAATAAGAAAAATTTAAGTATTGCACTTGGCGTCATTTGTATTTATAAACTTTTTCATGTATGTTTAAAAAAATGAAATTGATTGTGGCAATTTCCACAAACCACGAATAAATTTTAGGGATGGTTGTCAATTTCTGGTTTAATAGGTATAATATTTTACCACAAGGTACGCATAAGTACGACATAAAATTGAAGGTTGAGGTAATGCAAACGTTTGGCTTGTGGAACTAAAAGGGAAATTCACAGGATTTAAATCAAAAGGCGAACAATTAAATCAAGGAGGTAAAAAATGCAAGCAAGATGTATGAAATGTAAAGCACAAAAAGAAATATCTGACGCACAAATGACCATGACTGCCCGAGGCGGATATATGGCCAAGGGCAAATGTAAAGACTGCGGATGTGGCATGTGTAAAATTATGTCAAAAGCAGATGCAGAAAAGGCGGTTGCGGATGGTCAAGCTAAAAAGGCTTACTAAATGAATGAAAGTAAAACACATTTTATATATTTTAGGGTAAAAAGAATTAAGGTGAGGATTGGCCCGGATGCAAGGCAAAGAATGTAAACCGAAGGGTAAGCGGCATCAAAAGAATATAGATACGAGGGAAGAACAATATGCTCGCCGGGAGCAATTGAAGGCTGATATCGTACGTAATGTGCGCAAAGGGTGCTCCAATACCGAAGCAGCGCGTCGTCAAGGAGTCACGGAACCAACATTCTGGAGATGGGAATCGGCCGATCCAGAGTTCCGGCAGAGCTTGGCGTTAGCCCATGCGGAGGCTGCTGAACGCATCAAAGAGAATACGTTGGCGAGGTTGCGCGCCGGGAAAACGCTGATGGAGACTTCGAAAATAGTTGGCCGGACACCGGGGACGCTCCGCGCATGGCGGAGTAAAGATACTGCCTTCGATGCAGGGGTGAAGGCTCTTTTGAGGGAGCAACGCAAGCGACGCGCACAAAAAAAGGCCAGACGGATGCGAGAAAAAACAGGCGCTAACCGCTGAAAAATGTTATGACAATACCGCCTGATATAAACGACAAGATAAGAACCGCCTGGATCCGGCAATTGAATGAAGACTGGAAGATGGCAAATTTCCATTACTTTAAAGGCTCTATGCGCCCCCCAAACTATGAACTATCTTATTCAGGGGCGGCATTGGGCAGGTGGAAAGGCGGTTGTCACCGGCGTCTCTCCATCAGTATTCTTCTGATCAATACGTATGCCTGGGAATATGTACAGGAGGTTCTTTGCCATGAAATGGCGCACCAGTACGTGGAGGAGGTTTTAGGAATCAGGGAGGAACTTCCCCACGGAGAGGCATTCAGGAGGATTTGCCAGGAAAAGGGAATTGATCCAACAGCTACGGGTGACATTCAAATCTGGATGGAAAAACGCAAAAACAGATTTACCGTGAATTCGGAAAACCACCAGATACTGGATAAGGTTCATAAGCTGTTGGCATTGGCCCAAAGCCCCAATGAACACGAGGCCCAGACTGCTATGGCCAAGGCACATGAGTTGTTATTAAGACATAACCTGTCGCTCCTGGATGCGCAAACGAAATGGAACTACATTCATAAGCAAGTCGGTGAAATAGGGCGGAGAGACCCTGCGAAGGCCACAATCAGCGCGATACTTTGCAAATATTTTTTCATAGAGGCCATCTGGACGTTCGGGTACGATCAGCATAGAAACCAGCGTGGCCGTGTTTTGGAAATTTATGGGACACCGGAAAACGTCGAGATGGCGGAATATGTGTATCATTATCTTCAAAATGTCTCGGAACTTTTATGGACGGAGTACAGAGAAAGAAACAAAATCAACGGGAACCGGCATCGAAGGACGTTTATATATGGCCTCTTAGAAGGTTTCTATCATAAACTGGAGGGCAGGGCGCAGGAAAATGCGTCCCAGAAACTGGTATGGAAGGGAGACCCACGGCTCAAGGAGTTTTATCACCAAAGAAATCCCAGGCGTGCCAGAACCTTTTCCAGGTATTCCAGAACCTGCCAGGATGCCTATAATTCCGGAGTATTTCAAGGGAAAAAACTGATTATTCACAAGGGCGTCCGGGAAAGCGGCGGCGGGGAAATCAGGTATTTAAATTAACCGTTTCAAAGAAAAATTGCCTGTGGCATCTGATTAATTAACCGAAACACGCCAAACAGCCTGTTTGGAAATACACGAAACTCATAAACAGATGTCTCATTTCGCCGACACATTCCGCTATCCCATTTATATCGTACTATGAAAGAAATGAAACCAATACCTTTTAGACACAGACCCAGGGGCTTAACTATACTCTATGAAGACCGTGATATTATTGTTATCGATAAGAGCGCCGGCTTATTGACAGTAAAAGCAACGTATGAAAAAGAAAAAACAGCGCATAATATTTTAACCACCTATATACGTAAAGGCAGCATTAAATCAACAAAACAACTTTTTGTTGTACATCGGTTGGACCGTGACACTTCCGGTGTTCTTGTGTTTGCCAAGAGTCTGCAAGCCAAAGAAAATCTGAAGCTGCAATGGAAAAATGTTAAGAAAAAATATATCGCAGTGGTTCATGGAATATTAACTGAAAAAAGCGGGACAATCACCTCTTATTTAGCCGAAAACGACGATTATGAGGTTTCTTCGGTTAAGGATTCCAGAAAAGGGGAATTAGCAATAACCCGTTATAAAGTTTTAAAAGAAGCAAAAAAATTTAGTTTACTGGAAATTGAATTATTAACGGGCAAGAAAAACCAGATACGGGTTCATCTCTCTGAGAAGGGTCATCCACTCGTTGGTGATGATAAATATGGTAAAAAAGGCGAGGCGAAGAGCCGTCTGGCCCTTCATTCACACACTATAACGTTTAAACATCCGCACAGCGGCAAAGAACTAACCTTTGAAGCAGAGGTGCCTGGTTTCTTTAAAAGTTTTTTTGATAACATATAAAAAGTTGCAAAGGTCTAATTTACCGGGAGGCATAATCCCGTGCAAAAAATTGATTTAGAAACGGCAAGGGAAGGCTATTTCTCGCGCAAACCTTCATTTTGCCCATTTGCTGTTAGAGAAAACGATTACAAATCTTGTGGTTACAACAAATTTCGATGACCTCCTTTCCCGCGCATTGACCCTTTTTGGTAAACCGCACATCATATGTGACCATCCACAAACAACCGAGCGCATTGACCCGGAACAAGACGACATCCAAATTGTCCACGTCCACGGTACGTAACGGTACGTATTGGTTTTACGACTGCTGCAATTTACGGGATGAAATTAAAGAACGTTCAGAATTATCGAAAGAGACAACTTCAACAATGGCCTCTCTGCTTGATGAAATTTTACATCACCGCTCACCACTGGTTATTGGATACGGTGGATGGGAGGGTGATGTGATCATGGCTGCTCTTAAACGCCGGCTTCAACAGCCGCTTCCGTATAACCTGTACTGGTTCTGCTATCAGCAGAACGAAGTTAATTTATTACCCGATTGGTTGAAGTCTCACCAACAAGTTTATTTTGTAGTGCCACCTTTACAAATAACAAGCCAACGGTCTTTTGATGAATTGATCAAAGGTGAAATGCGTTTAAAGGAACAGTTGGAACCTTCTCCTCTTGAAGAGACAAAGTGGTTGCAAAGGAAAGAGGAAGGCCAGAATACATTGCCGGCGACGCAGGTTATGGTCAGGCTCATACAGTCATTTGACCTTAAAGCCCCAAAACTCACAAACGACCCGCTTGGATTCTTTGCCGAATATTTGGATAGCGCCCTCTTGCAAGGCTATAATGCAGATGGAGAATCGGACATTTACTATATTCGGAGCACAGTAGAACGAGTCATTACCACCCGCATAGCGGGTGGCTTGATTAGCCCTACAAGGGCATTGTTACTGGTATCCCTTAAGGGATTACTTACAATTCTCGATTTATATGGGATGCTTTATGTCGCCTTGTTAATAATACAAATGACGGTTTACTATGATTACTACCCTCTACACGTGCTGCCCTAAAAGGGATTGCTTAAGTCAGAGTCATATTTATCTTCAATCGACTCACTCTCTTCTTGGGCCTGTATGTATTTTCGCACCTTCGCCTCATCCAGCCCTACCGTATTCACATAATAGCCTTTTGCCCAAAATTGGTGACCTCGGAAATTCTGTTTTAGACCGCTGTATTTCTCAAACACTATCATCGCACTTTTACCCTTTAAATATCCCACTATCGTTGATACTGAGTATTTCGGTGGTATTGCCAAACATATGTGGATGTGATCTATACATGCTTTACCTTCTATCACTTCCACTCCCTTGTATTCACTTAAACGACGTAATATTTCTCCTATTTCTTTTTGCAGCTTCCCATAGACTATCTTACGCCTTTTCTTCGGCACCCATACAACATGATACTTGCACTCCCATACCGTGTGTGATAAACTCTTTTTCATCCTTAATCTCCTTCTGCTCTATTGCGAATCTTAAAGCATTCCCCATTGCAATATACCGAAGGAGATTTCTTTTGTAAATACTACAGCTTCGCTTTTGCTATTCACACCCGCTTAGCGGGTGGTTTAGCTCAGGAATTAAAACAACAGACATTCGGCAAATTTTGCAAAATATGCCTTCCTGAGGCGATAATTAGACAAAATAGAAATTGACAAAGACTGTATAGTTGATATACTTGTAGATAAATAGATGGAGGATTACTATGGAAACTACAACTCTAAGGGTACGTAAAACAACGCAGTTAAGGCTTAAAAAGATTTCAGCGGTTGAACATATCAGTATTACGGAATTGGTTGACAAACTCGTCGATGAGCATGAAAAGTCTTTCTGGAAAGGGTTTGATGAGGAATCAACAGTTTTTCTCGATAAGGAAGAGACAAAAACACGGAAGATATTTGAGAAGGTATTAGGAGACGGCATTGAAATACGAAAAGCCGCCAAAAAGGGGCGATATTTGGCTCGTTGATTTCAACCCTTCCATTGGTTCAGAGATACAAGACATGCACCCTGCTCTCATTGTTTCTGTTGATGAGCTGAATAAGAGTGCTTGGGGATTGATCGTTGTCTGTCCTATTACAACTTTCAGAAAGAGCAAACCGTTCAGACTTCATGTTCCCATATCTCCTCCTGAAGGAGGTATCCGCCAAGATTCGATTATACGATGCGACCAGGTGAAATCTCTTTCTATCCAACGGTTTTCAGAACAGTGGGGGACAGTAAAGGCGAATACTATGGATAATGTAGCTTTTATATTGAAAAAGGTATTGGGACTTTAAACAAACCTCTTGTTTCCTCATTTTCCTTAACATTTAACTTAAAAATTTTACCTTCTGATGCTTTTTAAGGCTTCTTCATTTTTATAGAGCTGGGTAGGTTGGGTTGAATGGAATGAAACCCAACGGATTTTTCAACGTCATGAATGGTTGAGTACGATTTTGACATTGAACGGTTTCTCAAAATAGTGGAGACATACATGCATTACATCATTTTGCCGGTTTTGATTTGGCAGGCGTTGCCTTGCCGTAGACAAATGCAGGTGGTATAGACAATCTCCAATTGTTCATTCCAGCACACCAAGGATGCAAGAAGCCGTCTGTTGCCAACGTACTCCAATGCCTCTATCGGGCAAATTTATCATACAAATTGTTATTTCTTGCGGAATGTTAATGGGTATTTTTCAGGATTTTCAAGTGAGTCTATTTCGAGGTCGATATCAAGGTCAGGCCAGTAGAGATGGTAGCCGTCATGTAATTCAACATGGCAGATATCTTTTACTTTAGCATCCTCAAACCAGGGGTACTCTTTGTATGATAAGAAATATTCCTTTTTGTTTGTATAGAGCCATATACCGTGTGCAGAGATATTCATAACCTCAGCTTTTGAAATAGTTTTCCCATGCTTTTGTAATTTCATCGGCCTTCTCCTTGATAAATTTTTGTATTTCGTTTAACTGTTTTGGCGATAAGCCATAATGATTTGCCAGTGCAACTATTGGTTATAGCCAGTCGATCAATCTGTAAAAATGAACCAACTAAAGACGCGTATCTTTTGTCAACAATAAACAGGTTGTCCGAAGATAAATATTTTAACAAATTTTTGTGTAATAAGTCTTTTAAAATCAATACCTGATATTTTGAATTTTGCATTCTCGGACAACCTGTAAAGATTTGCCCCCTTTTCTCGTCCCAACAAAACTATTTATCAAGTTTGCCAAAAACGGCTTTCAACAGGTCTGTTACTCTTGCTGCAGGGTCTGTTCTTATCTTCTTTTCTTCCTCGCCCACCATGTGGAAAAGTCCGTCAACGGCCTTTTTTGTTATATAGTTATTCATGTCAAGGGACTCCTTAAACATGCCAATAAAGGGAATTGACTCGTATTTTGATATCATGTCCTGGTATGCTTTATTGACGCCAAGCTGTTCCATGTGAGATGCAATAATCGGTTTGAATGTTTCAAATATTTTCTGTGATGTTTTGTCCTTGAAATATTCTGTGACTGACGTATCCCCTCCGTGGAGGAGTTTCATCGCATCTTCAATGGTCATCTCCTTTATCGCCTCTCCGAAGAGTTTTAGCGCCTTGGGGGCGGCTTTTTCTACCGAGCGGTTCATGGCAAGCGTAAAATCATCCACCTGCTTCTGAAAACCAAACTTTCCGAGGATATTTGTCACATCCTGAATTTGTGCAGGCATCTGAATCTTAATGTCCGGATTGGAAAAATATCCGTCGTTTTTTGACACTTTCTTTACGGCATTCTTCGTTCCAACAGAGAGGGCTTGTTTAAGTCCGGATATTACCGTGTTTTCATCAAGTTCTCCTTTAAGTGCCTTGTCAGTACCTTTAAAAACATCAACTAATGTGTCCCAAAATCCCGCGTAGGTTGAAGACGCAGGGAGTGCCAAAAAGAATACAAGAAGCCAGGAACTCTTTTTCATTGTTTTTTTACCTTTCTCAAGAAATGCCTGATTTAATGTTAAACCATCTCATAAATTCACTGAGATTGGCAAGGGGTGTTTCTAAAACAGGTAATCAAAACCGCAATGATGATCAGCTCACATCGATACGGACTTTGAAGTCGAATAATTTAAATAAGGTTATTTGTCTCTCAAACATGATTCAACCTTCCCAGAATCCACATCTTCATATAACCATCAGAGGTAACTAAGTAAATTCACTCAATATATCCTTTATGCCAATATCTTCTATCTGCTCGTCAACCAAAGGACTCCTTTGACTGAGGCCGTTCTTTTCTTCATAAGTTTCCTTTTCAGCCCTGTAAATTATTCCAATAGGGATTCTATCCCCCCATTCATGAGTCTTCTTATACGCAGCCATTTTATCTTCCGGATTATACGAACCATCATCGTTAACTTTATAAACCCTCTGTGTGTACCATTCATAGGTATTCTTTTTGTTAAAAGAGATGCATGGCTGTAAGACGTCAATCAAAGAAAAGCCCTTGTGTTTTATCCCTTCCCCTATTAACCAGGAAAGATGTTCGATATCTAACGAATATCCCTGGCTACAAACCCTGCACCCAATGCAATTGCCATCTCCAGGGGATGCAGGGGGTCGAGGATGACTCCTCAGTCTGTACCTTCGTTACATATCCGGGTCGGTTGTAGGAGAGGCTTGCCCTTTTGTAAGACCATATATCTGATTGTCATGTACAATGACGGTTATATCGGTATTCCTTCGTATATTGTGGATAAGGTGGTTGCCACCTCTCCATAACAGTCACCATCTCCCGTGGTCACTATTACCGTCAATTCACGGTTAGCAATCTTTGCCGCTGCAGCAACCGGAAGCGCCCTTCCATGAAGGCCGTTAAAACAATTGCACCTTACATAATGAGGAAGTTTTGCTGCCTGTCCTATCCCTGAAACAAGCAAGATATCTTTTGGAGGTTTATTCAGTTCAACAAGCGGTCTTTTTTTAACTGACACCATGCATTTAAAATGACACGATCGATAAGATAAAATTGCCATCACAGCCGCCGGCCTGCCCGGACACCATGCTATTTCATCATTACTTTTAAAATCTTTTATGTCCATAATTATTATCCTTAGGCGGTCCTTCCTCTTTTGACACGATCGATAAGATAATCCAGATCAAAAGGCCTGCCATCAAATTTTAAAACGGAGCCGCCGGCCTGCAACCCGTTTTTGTCTCTCTCCTCCCGTAATAATCGGGCGAGTTGGCCGCTTCTGCGTTTTGTAATATTATTTTCTACCGTTAAAACCGCCGCTTATCTCTTGCAATGCTTTCATCTTTTAACAAGTTGACCATCTCCGGGGCTGGAAATGGCCAGACCTGTGACAATGAATAAAACCTATTTTTTTGTCAGCTACTGCATCACTAACCTCTTTCATTACACCATATAGGACATATAGACCTCCGCTTTTTCAACCCGAGAAGACCGCCTTTGTTACCCCTTCCGGAAATGACGCTACGAACCTATTCCCCTCATGTCCCCAACTAGGTTGATCCAAAACCGAGAATCGGGTTTGACCTTTTTCATGATATCCGCCTTTCTCTCTTGCGATTCGTTTGTATTATAGGCGGTCTTTCATGGTCGGCGACAGCCTCTCCTCAGAAAGAAGCTTCTCTACGAAAGTCTATAGTCTCTATCGTCAGAAAATTTCTTATACAAATCTACTGTTTCATCTCTCCATCCTTCGCTTCTACAGCCCTATATTCTACCAATCAAACGGCATCTAAAATATTTTTTTTCAGATAGTTACAGTAATCTTCATGTGGCCTTCCTCTGTATGTTCATCACTATCAGCGTAAATAACGTCTTCTATCCAGGAAGGTATTGCACGAGGAGATATTCCCGATTCAGTAAATTGGTATCGTTTATAATTCTTTATATTTTTGGAATCCTCCTTTGATACAATGTATCTTTGTACTTTTACTTTGTTCAAATCGAACGTCTCAATATTTCTATAAGAATCTGCAAGGTGCTGGTCTGTCATAATAAAGACCGGGATCTGGTATTTTTCTGCACTATTGAATGCCTTTATCATTACAGAGAAGGCCTCTTCTATCGTACCGGGGGCATATACCGCTCTTGCAAATTCCCCATGTCCTGCATGAAGCACAAACTCAAGGTCCGCCTGTGCGGTCCTCGTGGGAAAACCGGTTGCAGGCGCGGGTCTCTGGGCAATAACGACGACAATTGGCGTCTCAGTCATGGCAGCCAGACTCAGCCCTTCTACCATGAGGGCAAATCCACCACCGGCGGTGGCGGTCATAGACCGGGCTCCGGCAAACGAGGCACCAATGATCATGTTGATGGCAGCAATCTCATCCTCTGCCTGTTCAACGACGATATTAAATTTTTTTGCATACTGAGCAATCACATTCATAATACTCGTAGAGGGAGACATGGGGTAGGCCGAGTAAAATTTACAACCAGCCCTTATTGCCCCCAGGGCAATTGCATCGTTTCCGTTCATGACGAGTGTTCCAGTATCTTTGATTGTACCTGTCTTTATTTTGAACGTATCTTCTTTAAAATTATTTTTGACAAAATCATACCCTGCCCGCACAGCCTCTTTATTCTTTCGAATAACCTCTTCACCCTTACCAGCAAAAATAGTCTCCATTACCTGCTCAACAGAGCGGAATTCTATACCGATAATTCCTGCAATAACGCCGCATGAGATGGAGTTAATAAAAATCTCGCTACCCCCTGTACGTGTCGCCATATCATAGAAGGGGACATCAAAAAATGCATTGTCTTCTTCAGTAATATTAAATTTCTTCCTATCCAAAACCAAAACACCGCCATCAGTCATATTTGGTCTATGAAGGGCAACACTTGCTTTATCTAAAGCTACGGTAATATCTGATTTCTGACGGAGGGTGTAAAGCGGTTTATCTGAAATCCTGAGCTGAAAGAAATTGTTGCCGCCGCGTATCCTTGACATATAATCCTGGTTGGCAAAAATATGGAATCCTGTGTTTTTGAACATCTGGCACAGTGCTGCCCCTATGGTCTGCATCCCCTGGCCAGCCTCGCCCGTAATCTTTATCGTAAGTTCATTTGTCATGTTATACCCACCTCCTTTAGAATAATGGAAAGCACTGAACCCGGTTCGTTATATCAGAATGCGGATGGAATTGTGGTTGAGGCATCGAATGTTGATTTTCTTGAGGAAATTGCAGGACAGATAAGCGCCAAACACCTTTTTTCAGCCAATGTAGCCACACTGAAAACATCCGAAGAAACACAAAAGGGCCTTTTAGATATTATGGCTTAAATCTTTTTATCAGGGCACGGAGCATCGTGCCCCTATATTATACATAGAGAATGGGTAAGGGGTCAAGTCTTTACAGGTTGTCCGAGAATGCAAAATCGTAAAAATTCAGATATTGATTTACAAGGACTTATGACTTGAGAAATCACGAAAAAGTGAATTCTCGGACAACCTGTTTATTGTTGATAAATCAGCTTCAACTCTTTTGATAATCTGAGAAAGATGCTTGTCGCTTTTCAGTTTTTCCCGTAATCGTTTTTTTCCCCACGCTCACCATACTATAGTCTACCCCCCCATCATTTCTCCTATCTCAGTTCCGCTGAGTCCGCCAATCCGATAGAACAAGTCCATGGCTATTTGCCTCATTATTCCTCGTTCCTTTCTTCTCTCATATATCAAAACTAACAATTTAAAATATCTGCGATTTTTTTGTAAGGGGGAAATATTTTGCTTGGTAGAGTCTTCTGATGAACCGGTAAAGAACCTTTATATTAACCTATTTTAGTCTCGCATATTCTATATTCAAGGTCAGACACCAAGAGCTCCTCTATTCTTCAAAACCTGGTGAAATTGTCTGCACCGATTATTGTCCATACGGCGGAAGAAGTATGGTCTGCGATTCTTTATAAAGATGAGGACGTCTCTCGTGTCCATCTGACAACATTCCCGAAGTGCATCCCTGCCCGCGTGGACAACGCTTTGAATGAAAAATGGGAAAAGTTGATTGCTCATTCATTAGAGGCATCTGTCAATCCACCGGGCCTCTGTTTCTTATTTCTACCTCTGCTTTGAGAAGTATCCTGTAATGGTCGATTACTGGGGTAGGAAGTTTCTCTAACAGGTTGATTATCGTGTCGTAGATACGCTTTCTTTTACCGTATAATAGGGGTTGCTCAGCCACGATAGTTGGTTCTTCTTTTATCTTTTCTTCAAAGAGTCCTGATATCTGAATTCCGATGGCATTTGCAATCTTTTCTAAAGATCTCTCACTATATCCCCTCTTTCCGTTCTCTAGAAAGTTTATATAACCCTGAGTTAAGCCACTTCTTAAAGCCAGGTCTTCCTGGGTAATTCCAAGCCTTTCCCTGATCATCCGTAAATTGCTTCCCACAATATTCTTCCTCATGGGTATTTTATAACATGATGTTATAAAACGGTCAAATACCCTAAGTAATATTTTTCTTGACATATATAACTTTTAGTTATATATTACCTGTCTAATTTTATCATCATGCAAGTGGCATCGCTTGAGTTAGCCGAAGCAATTAATCCTGCAACACTTGAAGGAGATACTATATCAGGGATGATTATAGACATCACTCCGCATAAGCGTGCAGAGGAAGCAATACAAGAAACCAACCGCACTTTTCAGGCCTTTATACAAGCATCTCCATTAGCAATCATCGCCCTGGATTCAGATGGACGCGTTACTATGTGGAATTCGGCTGCCGAGCACATATTCGGGTGGGATAAACAAGAGGTGCTTGGTCAGCATCTCTCCTTTGTACCTGATAATAAACAAGAAGTATTCCTGACACTATGCAAAAGAGTGCTGTCTGGTGAGTCATTTATGGGCGTAGAGGTACGTCAGCAAAAGCGGGATGGTTCTCCGATTGATATTAGCATTTCGGCAGCACCAGTGCGTGACGCACAAGGCAATATTAAAGCCGTCATGGGAATTGTAGACGATATTACGGAGCGTAAACGAACACAGGCGGTAGAAGCTTTGCTCTATGAGATCGATCGGCTTGTGTTGCAGGGACGTACCCTGGGTTTTATTCTGTCTCACGTATGTAAATGCCTTGTTGACATCCTTGCATATCCTCTGGTTTGTATCTGTACGATGGAGGAAGACGGCAGCGTTGGTATTTCGGCACAAGCCGGTGCCCGTGGAGATCACCTCCGCAATCTTCATGTACTCTGTAATAACACTTCTGAGTCTCGATGCCCAACAATCCTTGCTATCCGTAAGGGATATACACAAACTAGCGACATGCAAGGACCTGCCTATCTCCAATACAGGGAACGTGCCTGCAGTTATGGGTTACGGTCTTTCATCTCTGTTCCTCTGCGTACACCGAGCGAGACATTTGGTACATTAAACCTGTATGCCTTAAAACCCAATGTCTTTGATGTAAAAACAGTTCTATTGTTAGAAAATCTAGCTAAGCGTATTAGCGGGGCTCTGTTGATGGCAATAGACCAACAGCTGTTACATCTGCAAGGTGCCGCAATGGCAGCAATAGCTAATGCGGTTTTTATTACCGATTGTAATGGCCGTATTAAGTGGATTAATAAGGCATTTATCGGGCTTTGTGGTTACCCTGCAGAAGAGATTTATGGTCAAACACCGAGTCTGCTCAAGTCAGGTAAACATGATACTTCATTCTATCAAAGTATCTGGCAGACCATACTTTCAGGAGAGGTTTGGCGTGGAGAAGTCGTAAATCGCCGAAAAGATGGTGGACTTTACATGGTGGAGCAAACCATCACTCCACTTCGGGATATGCAGGGGAAGGTAGTTCACTTTGTTGCTATGCATGAAGATATCACCGATAAAAAACAGGCAGAGGCACATATCCACTACATGGCCTATTACGATATCCTAACTAATCTACCAAATCGTAGCCTGTTTTACGACCGCTTACAACATGAACTGACCCATGCGCACCGCAACGAACGGATGCTGGCAGTGATGTTTCTCGATCTGGACAGGTTCAAAGTCATTAATGATACATTGGGGCATATTTATGGAGATCAGATACTCAAGGCCGTAGCAGAGCGACTGAAAGTCTGCGTGCGTGAGAGCGATACTGTATCACGCTGGGGCGGAGACGAATTTGTCTTTATTATCACAAACATTACCCAACTGCAGGATGCTGCCTTTATTGCACACAAAATATTTAACGAGATGTCCTCTCCTTTCCAACTTGAAGAACGCGAAGTTTACATAACCCCGACCATAGGTATTGCCGTGTATCCATTAGATGCAAGTGATGCAGAAAATCTGATCAAAAAGGCCGATACTGCCATGTACCATGGTAAAGAACGGGGACGGAACACCTTCAAGTTTTACACGGAGGATTATGAATATTATACTTTAAAGGCTAACAAAATGTGATTTATTAAATGTTTGAAAATTAAGTGTCAGTAATGAAACAAGTTCTTGTTTATACTGGGAATGAGTTTTTTGCAAACAGTCCATGATTGAGTTCTTAAATTTTGTAAACTCTGAATAATACTTTGAATATAGGCATTGTTTTTTAACAAACTTCCAAAGTCGCTCAATAAGATTGAGGTTTGGCGAATAAGGGGGGAAAAAATCAACTCCATGTTTAACTGTGCAGCTAAATTCTTAACGGTTGTCTTCCGGACGGGGCTTTGATGAATAATCGGGTAAAGCGCCAGAGATACCCTAAAAAAGGGGCTAACACAAAATGAGCCGCATCAATAAAGAACACGGTTCTTTTTCCTTTGTATAAAATATCATGTGGTTTTTTCCTTTCGGGGCATCTACTGTTACCATTTTGTCCGGATGCACAGTTATTTTAAGAGTCTTACGTTCCTTAAAAGATAAAGGATATTTTTATGCGTTCCTTATGACCCTCAATCATTTCCATGAGAAGTTTGCCTGTCCTTGCTTGTTCAACCTCTTTACTACAGTGGTGAGGTTTTATAAATCTGGTCATCGAGGTCTATGCGGTCAAGGATGATTTTATGGTTCTCTATGCTCAGTTCAAGTGCGATTGCCTTCGCGAGCATCACCATAGTAAGCGACTTCCCGCTTCCCTGTGTGTGCCACACCACACCGCCAACGCGCTTTCCTTCGTTAGTGATTCTATTCATTATGTTCTTCAACAGCGTGCTATTTTCTTCTCTCCTGCATCGTAAATTATTGCCTTCCGTTGAAAGGATATTCCTGCAAAAACCTTTGTATCTGGTTCGGATATGCTACTGCTCAATCATCTTGCGAAGATCTTTTGCTCAATAACTGCCAGTGGAAGCCATTTACAAAAAGCACGATGTCCGGTCTGTATTCCTCTTTTACATTCCGCTGAATTCTTCCATAATCTGTGCCATTGATGAATGATGGGATTTAACAAAATACACACTATCTATAATTGCATCTAATCTGCTCCCTTTTTTCGCAAACTCAAATTCATCAATAAATCTGGTGGGTGAGATCAGTCATAAATAAGTAGTCTTACCCTTATTCTTCCTAATGTTTTTATTATCCCAGATGTTTTCTGGAATAAGAATTGAAGTTTTAATCAAGCCTGTAGTTTTTTTGTGAAAAAATAATATGATCTAAAGTTCTTATCATTAGAGACCCACGGACAAAAAAATGAATACCCATTAAAAAGAATGGTTGATTGCATAATTTCTCCAATTTCCTTTTAACAAATACCAGCCCACTATCAAGGACTTACAATTTTAATCTTTTTCGCCTACTGAATCCGAAATGTTGTTCCCTGAGTGTGAACGAGATCATTCCAAAATATACGGGTTCAATTTGCAAAATTGAACCCACAGAAGGACATGCTTGCTCCGTTCCCAAATTTCATTTGGGAACGCGAAGCCTTAAAAAGAATGATACAAGCAAGAGAATAACGAATATTGAACGATGTCAATATAAGAAAACTTCATACTTCGAAATTCCTTGTTTGATATTCGTTATTCAATACACGGTTAAATGATCTTAAGTTAACGCCTACGGAGGTTTATCCCTAGCCGTTGGCAAACCACAAGGGCTCAGCGCCACAATAAAAAATGCCGGAGGCCTAATTTGTGATGGACACTATGGAGGTATGGCGACTGAAGTCGTCACTACGAACTTGACGTTTCTGAATTTCAATATTGTAGAGACGCAAGGGTTTGCGTCTCCACGTTTTATCTTGACTTACGAAAGAGACTCTCTTGTTAACCTCTCCGCCGTTTTAATTATAGCAGTAAGGTCATCCCGTGATCGGGTTTCCACATAAAACCTTACCTTCGGTTCTGTGCCTGATGGCCGTATCAAAAACCAGGAATCGTCATCGAGGATCACCTTTATTCCGTCTACATGGATAACCGCTTTAATGGTTTTCGTGGTATTACCTACCGATAATTTACTTCCCACAGAAAGCTGACCTCTGAGTTTCTCAAGCTTTTTCAGGAGCGGTTCGCCTGCGAGAGAACGGTCAACCTCTATTCCAGCCCTTTCAGGGAAGTATGTCCCAAATCTGTCTTCGAGTTCACAGAGATAGTCGCCAATATTTTTTCTGGTGACGCTCATCATCTCCAGAGCAAGCAAAAGACCAAACATGGCATCTTTTTCGAGGGTATTATTATAGCCTGAAATACCGTCGCTTTCCTCATAGGCAACGATAGCCCGTTCTTTTGCATTGCTCACCATGAATGGCCTGAAGTTCTTAAAACCCACTGCCGTTTCTCTCAGGGGTATACCAAGTTTTTCGGCAATGGCATTTCCAAAATTACTGGTGGCAACAGATTTCACCAGCACACCCCTGATATTTTTGTAGTGATACAAGAAATGTAACCCCATGGCGCCAAAGTGATTCATAGTAATATCGGTCTTCCCATCCGTAAATCGGATTCTATCGCCATCAGGGTCCATGATTACCCCCAATTTAAACCTGCACTTACTTCCCGCCAGGGCGTCCATCGCCAGCTTCAAATTTTTTTCAGATGGCTCAGGCGGTATACCGCCAAACAGGTAGTTATCTTCCGTCCTCAGGTAGTGTACCTTTTCGCTTTCCCCAAGAATTCTGTTTGGTCGTTTCCTTGTAGCGCCGTGGACATGGTCTATGCAGATAAAACAATCTTCCTCTTTTATAAAACGCTTAATCCTCTCAAGGTCTATGGTACCGCGTTTCCTGATAAAATCTTCATACAGCTTTATGGGGTCTATGGTTTTGAAACCTGCCGGTTTTGCTTCTGGAATAACCGCCTTTGCATCCATTAATCTTTTTGCATGTGCTTCAATTACCGTTGTTATTTCAGGACCTGCCGGGCCTCCATCCGCAGGGTTAAATTTGAATCCTGCATAATTTGCCGGATTGTGCGAAGGCGTGAGGTTTATAGAACATGCCGCATGCAGCATATCAATTGCGGTTGAAAATTCAGGCGTTATCGCCTCTCCTGCATAGTATACCTTTATTCCTTCTTTGCCCAGCAATCCCATAACGGATGACGCAAAGTCCGGACCTAAGAATCGGTTATCATGACCCACGATTACGCCACGGTTTCTGATCTCTTCAAAGTTTTTTACCCCAAGCGCATCCAGTACCTTTTGTTCGCCCGTTTTAAACATCCCGATAATTGCCGTAGTTACCGTATGTACGTTATGAAAGGTGAAATCCGTGCCGATCTCTCCCCGCCAGCCAGATGTGCCAAAAACTATTTTAGCCGGTTCAACATTTTGCCGGGCAAATTTCTCAATTTCCTTCAGTGCAATTGCATTCTTTTTTACATCCGAGAGGATAAATTTCCAGCACTCGCCGGCATTTTTAAAAATATTCGTATTCATAGCATCCCGTTATTCATTTAATGTTCAGGAAGTTCAAACTTTCGTACTTCTTGTATCATTTTACCGGAATATTCATTGTTTGACAAAAAATCTTTACGTATTTTCGCAGACTTTGCATCGGATGTTCACCTTTGAAAATATGATTATCGCAATTATAAGATATTGTTTCTGTTTGTATTATAACTGTTTTTTTGATTTTTGCATAGTGACTGCTTAGCGCAGCATAGCCGCAACCAAATCCCCCTTAGTAAGGGGGTATAAAGGGGGGTTGTAAAAAACGTGCAAAAAAAGAAGTTTTTGCAGGGTAAACATTCATGAGCCGAGGGCTCACAAAAGGGCATGAAAATGTATCACCATCCCTTAATCCTTCCTATCAAGGGAGGGATAGTTCCCTCGCCCCTTGTGGGAGAGGGTCTGGGTGGGGGGTATTTTCGTGCCAATACTATAATACCCTCCTTAAAACAAGGCCTCGCATATTTAAAAATAATATTGTACTAGACATCTCGAAAATCATTTGACAAATAATGCCGAAGGCATGACATGATTGTAGAAAAAAAGAAATGCAACAAAACCTGAAGGGTTGAAATGATTATAGGAACGATACATATCATACAATCCAAATCCCGTAGGGATGATATTATTTCACCCTTTCAGGGCCATAATTATTCCACCCCTTCAGGGTTTAGAAAATTATCGTAATTCATATTCTATAATAATTACGGCCTTTTTGGCTTGAAAAACAATATGGCAGGAACGTTTTTAGCAAACTTACGAGTGAACGGGGACAAATTTTCTCGAAGGATTTGTCCCCAACTTTTCCTGTTTTTTAAATATATGTGCAAATACCCCCGTTAATTTCTCTACCTTCAGAATATTTATTTAACCAATGGAAATAAATAAGTTGATTTTTTACTTTATTTTCATAACGATATTGACCTTTTCTTCTTCATTTTCAATTGTTATTCTCTCTCTAATCCTTTTATAGCCACTTTTTCTCCCTATAAGTAAATACGTATCATCATCTAAATCTGCAAACTCGAAATATCCGTTTGCGTCTGATTTTGTTGTTTTCATTATCTTTGTACTTTCACCTTCCAGCCTAATATTCGCATATTTAACAGGAACACTTTTGGTATTCAAAATATACCCGTAAATCTTACCTTTCTCTATAGAGGCAATCGAAAACTGTCCATACCTTGTAATTCCAGAAAATGTAACCGTATTTGTTGTGGCATCAATAGCAGATGAAATCATTTCCCAATTACTGTCGCTATTACTGTCTCTGACAAATAATTTTAGATTGCCCGGGGTTTCTATTTCTTTCTGCGTTATAAACCCCGTATTGAATGTAAAAGTCAGATCAGCATCAAACGTTCCGTTACCATATTTTCTTACTATCCAAAATCGTTGAGCGGCATTCTCTGATATACTTGGCTGAACTCCAATTGGAGAACGGTCAATCATGGTAACGACAAATGTGTCAGTCTCACTTTTGGTTGTAAAATTTACTCCAAGGTTACAGTCAGTAAAATTAACTATACCAGGAGATACAACTACCTGGCTGTCACTACTTCCCGGACCAAATGGAGTGGTCGAAAATGTCCAGGTAGGTCCGAACCATAAAATACCCTCATTATTGTTTCCGCTGATATCTTGTGCAGTGGTACCCCTTCCTTCATCAAACCTCCAGTATCCAACAAGTCCTTCCTCTGTCCCTTCAAGGCGTCTATGCATATCTTTACGAATTTGATCCTGAGTACGAGCCTCATTCCAAATACGGACTTCATCGACAATTCCATCAAAACAACGGCGGTCTACCATATTGCCGCCAATATCAATATACAAAGGCTCCGAGAGAGGATTTGTATTTCCAGTACTTTGCGAATTCTCTTCAACGCCATTAACAAATACTTTAATGGTTCC
>JAXMAC010000016.1:43014-44610 GCA_046350595.1 Candidatus Brocadiaceae bacterium
TCCATCGTTTGGCATCCAATTGTCTAAAACAGTTGTAAAATGCCCCTTTTTCGACCAATTACTTGCCCCGGCCGCATTCATCGCCTTGAGACGCCAATAGTAATTCGTATTATTTACAAACGCGATAGCCGGGTAGAAAGTTTTTGAAATCCAGCGGTCTATGAGTGTCGTAGAAAATAGTGAATTATCTGAAACCTGCAAACGATACCATAATGCATCAGGAACAGATTGCCAACTGAATGCTGGATCAGGAGATATTTCTCGTGAACTGTTTACAGGAGATATGGCTTTGGGAAGCGCTGGAGCGGAAACATATACCAAGCCCGTTGGAATGTGATTTTCCCATGCATCGGATGGAACACCAACGTATTTTGTGCCATTCCATACTTTATTTTGCATATAGTCCTCATACCATCTATGCCAACTCCCGTTTCCATCAGGTTTATAGCCATATTTTTCTGCGTCATGCAAGCTTGGAACTGCGTATCCAAATCCCCGATAAAAACCCTCTACCGTATGAAGCCATTCATGAACAATTATTTCTTCTGGATAGGTACTGCCCCATGCTTGAAAATTAATGGGAAGTTGAACCATTGCATACCCTGCTCCATTTGTTACACTCCCCCATGTCCCAACCGAACCAACACCCCAGATACTTCCTTCAACAAGATTAAAAACAGCAATAATAGAATCGTAAGTACCTGGTGGGGCATAAGTATCCATTTCAGATCTAACATCATCGGGAGAAATCCACCAATTCGCTTTTTCATCATTCGTGCCTTCATTGGTTACTGTCACCGATTGAATGGGACGGTCAGAAATTACCACAGTTAATTTAATCTGCGTATTACCACCAGCCCATGAATAAACGGTATCTGGAATACGATTTATTGTTTGCAAGAAAAACGACCTGTCTGAATAGTTCATCTCATGCTGAAGGTAATAGGTTTTACCTTTCCAAATATAACTCGCGTCTATGCGGGGATAAACGATAACAAGCATCTTCCATGCGTAGGGCGTGGGAGTATCCAAAAGACGATGGGGTAAAGTCGCTTTACTCGATAGTCCCATTCCTTTTTGAAAGTAATGATCTTTACAAATAGTAATTTCATGTTGTGCCTTTGCACTATTTCCAATCAAAACCAGTATGAATACCATGATTAATAAACAGATACTTTGCTTAATTCGGGAGTGCCTCATAGAACTTATCTCCTGTTAAGTTGATGCATCGATTTCCCAAATAATTGAGGACGGAGGATTAAGGATAGACAGAAGGTAAACCCAATATTAACTATCTGAATATTCATAAATATGTTGGGTTTCGTACCTCAACGCAGCCTACACAACTTTTCCCTCCGAATAATAACGTTATTTACAACCTCCGTTTTGAATCCACGTTACTTTACATTGTATAGATACCAGGCCTTTCCTACAAAATTCACACTACCGCTTGTAGAAAAACCTGTTTTTACCGGTCTTTTTATTGATATATGAAAATTGGTTTTAACTTCTCCCCTTATTTTATTCTCCAGAGTAGTGCCTTTGAGTTCTATTTCTTTTATGCTTATGGAAAAATCAGAATTCTTTAAACCCAGC
>JAXMAC010000017.1:0-29885 GCA_046350595.1 Candidatus Brocadiaceae bacterium
TACCAGGTATATGGTTAAGTAGTCAATAGCAAGTCGAAGAGGAAAATCTCAAAATGGAAAAGGGCATTCTTCTATTGTAATTATTACCGGTAGGTTTGTAAATTTTACATAGATCGTCGTAATAGAAAATGGAAGGTTTTTAAAAGTTATTTTGATAACAGATAAAAAATAAGCATAATAGTTTACCGCAGTCATCATGCCGCTTTTGCGGCACCCTGAAACCATGAAAATATTTTAGGTGTTTCGGTGAGTCCTCTCACTGAAACAATACAAAAGACTTATGACACGAGAATTTTTAAAATACCTATTCCCTGACGACTTGTCAATGTGTGACCCTCTTTTCTTCTCTCTTCAAAAATACCTTGATAATAAAAAAGATTTAAGCTATAAACTGAGCAGCTTATTCTGTCCTTTAAAGAACGGTATTCCTACTATATTATCCGCTATTGCATATACATATTGAGTTTTGAGACCATGATAAGAAAGGCATTACTTCTAAAGATTTTCGATGCTGCCTATATGCAGCGGTGGAACGATAAGATACGTCCTACAGAATTAATAGAACTGGATAAACAAGCCCACAAAATGGTCATTGCTTATTTTTTAGGTAAATTCGAGGAAGATAAGCAGGGTTTTAATTGGATAGACATCATTGAAGGGGGAATTTTTGAACTTTTGCAGCGCATCGTCATTACCGATTTAAAGCCGCCAATTTTTTATAAAATAAAGGAAGATGCAAATAAATACAAACAATTAAACGAATGGGTTTATAAAGAATTAGAATTCATCCTATCGCCATTAGGCAGGGATTTCTGCGAAAGATTTAACGGTTATTTCTTGAGGAGTGACGACACGTTAAACAAAAGGATTTTAAGCGCCGCTCACTTTTATGCCACAAAGTGGGAGTTTAACATTATTGAACACGCAAATCCAAGTGGCTACGAGATAGATACTATAAGAAAAGATTTACAGGAAAAGCAGGAACGATACTATGATTTAAAAGGTGTGGATCAATTAACAAAGCATTCAAAATATAAAAATTTCATCGACTTGTGCGGCCAACTCAGATTCCAATCAAGATGGGCTCATCTCCACAGAATACCAAAGACTTCTGTTCTGGGACATTCGTTATTTGTTGCTATACTTTCTTATCTATTTTCCCTCGAAATAAAAGCTTGTGCGCGAAGATGCGTGAACAACTATCTCACCGGCTTGTTTCATGACCTGCCGGAAGTCCTTACCAGAGATATCATATCTCCCGTGAAGAGGTCGGTCGAAGGACTCAGTGACCTGATAAAAGGATATGAGAAAGAGCAGATGGAGAAAGAAGTATATGGTCTGATTCCGGAAGAGTGGCATCCGGAAATCAAAATGTTTACTGAAGACGAATTTGATAGTGTTGTGACAATAAACGGGAAAAAAGAAAAATTCAGCAGCAAAGAAATCAACGAGACGTATAACGACGACAGGTTCAATCCGAAAGACGGAGAACTTGTTAAGGCATCCGATAGCCTTGCCGGATTCATAGAGGCATCCGTAGCGATACGGAATGGATGCGCAAGTCCAGATCTTCAATATGCGAAATTATCAGTAAAAAAGCAGTATGAAAAAGTTAACATTGCAAATATAAATTTTGGAGAAATATACGCGGATTTTGATTGAGGAAATTCAAAAAGCGCACGGAAAACAAAAAATCTGCCCCCACTGTGGAAAAGACATTCACGAGCCACCAGAAAAATCATCAACAATACGCTAAAAATACATTGATAATAAAAAAGATTTAAGCTATAAATTGAGCAGCTAAAATCTATGGTTCTTTAAAAGAATGAACATTATTTAATTTATGAAAAGTAGTAGGTTTTACCGAAGAAAGTTCAAAAGGATTAAATGGTAATGAAATTTACGCTTAAAGAATATCCTTAAAGAAACTTTAAGTAAATATGAAACAAAAAGTCCAAAATAAGCGAAGGTTGAGGTAAATACAAATTGGAAATTATACAATTTATTGAAGATATTACTTGGAGTGCTTTTGAAAAACGCATAAATGAGATTAAAGAAGCTGCTACCGAAGGTAAAATCGAAATACAAATCAAGGGCATACAAAAGTTTGATCCATCATTTTTAGGATGGCTATATTTATTTTCAGAAGAAAAACAATGCAAAGTACTAATAAACTTTCATATTACAGATAATAATGCAGATAAGTATTACGAATGTCTCCATCTTTTCCGACTTTTAAAAATATGGAAAACTGGTTTTGTTGATATCTGTGCTACTCCAGATTTTCAAATAAAAGAAGACACATCAAAAGATTTTTTCCCGGTTATTCCATTTTCCAAAGAAGAAGGCTCATATAACTTTTTCTTTAAAAATTCCTTTTCGGAATTTATCAAAGACATTGAAGATGATATGCGAGCCGATGATTTCTGGAAGAAGTTTGGCGGAGATAAAAAAGAAAATGTCATCATAAGCTATATAAAAAAAAGGTTAAGCAGTCTTGTATGCTTTAGTTTTGATGAATTTAACTCACCAGTAGCTATACAAAAATTATGTAAAGCAATTAATAATGATAATTACAACTTCTTTTTAAATACAACAGAAAATACGTTAGATCGGCTTAACGAACTTTTGATAGTTCCAAATTTCTATGATATTTTATATACAATAAAACCTACTATTTCCTTTTCCCAAAAGATAACAGAGTTAATTAAAAAAACCAAAGAAGATCGCAATAAGAAATTTTTCGATTTGAGCATTGATAAACAGGTTAATATTGAAAGACTTAACCGCTTTCTTTTAGAAGAGACTTATCCAAAAGAAACTCCAAAGATTCAGTTGAAATATAAACAATGGCTAAAGCAAAAACAACCGATGTATGTCATTTTTTTTGAGCACTATTTACAACTATTAAGCGCTCTTAACTGTTTGAAGGGTTATGTAGAAGAACTTACAATAAATTGCTCTGATGAATTTAAATTTAAGGATTTAGCGAAAAGTTCAGGTATTAATGCACCCGGGTTCAGTGAAGAAGTTGTTAAGAAATATTGGGCAAAATTAATTGATTTTATAAATAAAAAGGTATGCACCAAACCACCATTTTTCGTAATAATGTTTGCTTTAATTGTGGCTAATTATAAAGTAAAACTCTCATTAGATATTACAGAAGCAGATGGAGATTTAAGTAAGATATATCTTCTTACTTCTGAATATTATTACAGATTACTTGAGCTTGTAGATAATATCACTGAACATACAGAAACTGGAAATGGAGTAATTATTAGCAGAGTTCGAAAAAAGGTACAAGCAAAAGAAATACGTAAAGACAAATTAGGGTATTTTGATGATGGTCGGTTTAAAGATATAGAAAATTTCTTAGAAATAGCCATTATGGATATAGGTGAAAAAGGGATTATTAAAACCTCAATTGGAAATTGGGAAAAAACAAAAATAAACGAATTTGAAGAAGATGCGCGAGAGCTTGAAAAAGCATCAATAGACAAACGAATTAAAAGATTTTTTAAGCCGGAAGGAAATTATTTTAATCACCAGGCACTAAGAACATCAGCGTGTATGGGGTTGTTAATGTTTTCCCATTTAATAGATAACAATAAAGGATGCTTCGCTTTAGAAACTACAGATTTATCAACGGGTAAAGCAATTTACTATACCCAATATTTAGGAAATTCATATACCATCACTCAAGCAACGGATTTCCGTGGTTCAAAGTATGATATTATTTTACCTGTGGATTTAAAGAACGTAAACCCCTTTGTCTACCATGAAGAATTTTATGAAATTCCAGAAGCAATATCTGTTATGGAATTTGTTGCTAAACATGAGATTGTCTATCTTGATGAAAACATAATTAAAATTAGTAAGAGCCAGAAAGATGAGATAATAATACGGCAAACTCGAGTAAATTTTAACAATGATTATATGATTGCGATCAATAAACGAATGTGGGAAAATGGCCAAGCAGAGAGATTTATAAATGAGTACCCAGAATATAAATATAAGAGAATGATAATCTGCTTTGATTGCGATGACTTAACCGGTAATAATATTGCAAGTCTTTTTAGAATTATTGCTAAAGTCCAGGAAAAATGCCCAAGCAGGGCAATTGTTATTTCTAATATGTCTGAAGAAATTATTATGCTGCTTTTTGATTATTTAAAGCCGTACATAGATATGAGCCGTTTCTGGAGTGACACACACTTTATTTTTGGTTTAAGCAATTATGCAGAACCTTTTTTCAATGGAGGTAAGGGAATACAAGAATGGCAATGTATAAATAAAAACCTGGAAAAATATAACGCAGCTTCAAACACTATAATAAACAAAATTAAAGCAATAGCTACGGACAAGATATCTGAAAGAAAAGACACATTTGACACTAGACGTTTTGATGAATTGGTTGATAAGAACCCGTTGTTTATATTTGACAAGGATAAAAATTCATACGTATTGATGCCCTTACAATGGTTTTTAAAGAGGAACGGAACTACTGTTTTTGAAAACAGAGTCCACAATATTTTGATAAACCCGATTCCAGAATTTTCCCACTTTTATGATTAAGAATAAACTTGGTTACAAATTTGAAGATGCTCATATAAGACTCGGCTCTAAAATCCATTTGGGTGATTTTTATTATGCCGAAAAACTATTTGTAAATAGTTATTACGCTCAGGGATTTGCATATATTTTATTTGATCATATTAAAAATAAGTTGGAAGGCTGGTTAACTAAAGCCAATAGTAATGATAGGAAAAAAATAACCCTACTGGGATATGGTATTTATTCTGAACTTTTATTGAGTAACCTCTTATTCCTTCTTCAAAACTCCTCACAAACCAGAGCATATAAATTTTCAACAGCAACGGTAAGAGACACAAAAGGTCTAAAGATTAGTAATGAAAGTCTTATTAAAGATTCGGAAAATATTGTTTTGATAATTCCAATCGGTACAACACTTACTACATCAATAAAAATCCGTAAAAAATTATTAGATTATGGAAATCCAAAAATTATTGGTACTCCTATTAACTGCATAGTAGTTATGCCAAAATGCAAAATAAATTCTAATAGTCAAGATCAAAAAAACAAAAAAATGATTAACAAATATTGGGAAAAGATTGACGAAAAAGAAAAAATCATAATTTTAAAAGACAAAACTGAAGAAAAATATTTTATGTCCTTGGAATCAGATTGGGAAGAACCTCATACATGCAGTAATTGTTTTCCACCTGAGGAAGGAAATTGGGAATGGCTTACAAAAGAGAACTCCCTTTTTGAGACAGATAAGGTTTCTGTAAGACCTTCAGTTATATTTTCTTTACCTCAAAGTAAAAAGATAACGGATAACATAAACTTCTTAAAAAGCAGTCATATTCATTTTAGACAACACATAAAAAGAGGTCAAAACCATTTTCTTCATTATATAGATACAACCGCATTCTACGAAGACAACCAAGATGAAATAAAAAAATGGTTAAATAAAATAAAAAATGAGTTTACTACGGATAGACCCGCTTTACTCTTCGCGCCGGAACATGCCACTAATGCGAAATTTGCTAGTACCGTAAATGAAATTAACTTTGGTGGGGCAGGTGTGCTTATCCATTATAATCCTGGTGAAGATTACAAGACAAATTTTGCTGTGTTTTATAAGAACTTATTAATAGACAAACAACCTGAAATAGTTCTAATAGATGATGCTATTTGCTCAGGAAATACATTAAATCTTTTGAGAGAGTATATTAGAAGTATCAATGGGCAAACAGATGAAGAGAAAATTAAGGTAATTTCCATGATTGATAGATCTGTTGCATGGTTTGATAGAGTTGGAGATTTTGCCCCCTATTCATTTCTTACAATAAATCTTCCTCCAATAAAAGACGAAAAATTTTGCTATTTATGCAGGGAGGTTGAGATATATGATGATATGATTAAAAAAACCATTGATATAGGTATCGTCAAGCTATTTTTAAGGAAAAGGAATAAAATTGAAAAAAAAGACTTCGATGATAACTCTATAAAAAATATTCATTCAATAGATAATGAAAATAGGCGATACCGTTATTTTGAAAGAATAAAGCTTATTAATAATCTTACTAAACAATTCCATGACATTCTTATAACAAACAAGGATAATACACAAATTCAAAAATCTATTGAGAACAAAATTAAAGCAACTTTTCCCCAATCAGGAAATCAGGCCAAAGACTTCATAGGAGCGTTTGAGCATTTAACTATAGAAGAAAAAATGAACTATATAAAAGTTTTAGCATATCCACACCTCTCCCTTTATAAAAATATTAAAATTATTGCTTGTAAATTAGTACTGAATGAATTAAAGCAACTTCTTTCCATACTCGATAACAATGTAACTAGTGTGAAACACAAATACTTTTTTCTTTTGATAAAAACAACAGCAAAAATTAATCTCAATACAATTTTACGAAGCAAAGTTTTGAAAAGGGTTTCAGAATATATTGAATCATTACCAAGATTATTGAGTAACGAAATATCAAAAATTGAAGCAGAAATTAAGAATAAAGAATTAGAAATTACAAATAAGGCATACGAACTCAAGAAAAAAACTCCTCTTTTTGCAAATAGCATTATTGTGAACATCAAGGAATACATTGATAAACTGATTATAGAAAAAAATAATTTAATAGAAATTAGGGAGAAAAAAGAAGAGAAAAAAGAAACATTACATCACTATGCTGCTGCCATTAAAGAGATTATTTATAATGATGAAGCAAAGTCGTTTCGATTAGAATGTGAACTAAATAATAAAAATGTACCAGAGGGAAAACTAAAAGATTTGCTGTTGTTTGAAAATATTACTATATTTCAAGAAACCTTGATGATAATCAGCAACCTTTTGCAAAAATATAAGCATATATACTCTCAAATATTTAAAGAAAATGATATTTCAAAACAGGTTTCTATTCTCGCGGACTTATTAAAAAATAATAACGATCTGAAAATTTATATAAATTCTGACTATCGCTTTGAATATTTTAGGTTAATAATCAATGCAATTGATAGCGGTAATTATAATCCAGAGTGTAGTGATACCATTGATCTCGATATTTTAAAACATCCTTCCTATGAAGCCTTTCTTTTAGTTCTAATACTTAAACTTTATTTAGAAGAACAAGATGAAAGTATTAAATCTATTAAAGATAAGATGAATTTCATTTCACTAATTATAAGAGATATAACTATGCCATCTAGAAGAGCTAAAGGAGAACAACGAGGCTGTTTTATTACAGTTAAGCGCTATAGCACAGAAAAACTCGAAGATATTCAAATAGAAATTATAGGAACAACTTCTAGAAACTTCATTAACAAAGAAATAAGCGAGGAAACAGAAACTTATAGGCACTGGGAAATATTATCAAAAAATATCCCCCGTACTTATGAAGTTCATTCTAAGGGGAAGGCCGGATTTAGTAACTTTTGTACAATAGGCATAACAGATATGGTTGAGGAAGAGAAACGAACCGAAAGTGGAATGCCAGAATTTAAGATAAAGCCTTATGGTCTTATAACTTTAGCCTCTGCCAATGAAAATGCTTTTTCTCCGCAAAAACTCAGAATGCTAATGTTATTAAAAAAAGATCTACTTGAATTTTTAAAGAAAAACTATGAAAACGACAGCTTTGTTGAGTCGGTTGAAGAACAAAACAGAAAAAATCTACTTCTGTCAATGGGACATGGGTTTGAAAAGTATTTGTCTAATTTAAAAGAGTTGTTTGATAAAACAAGTTCTACAGAGGATGTTAGAAACCATTTCGAAATATACCATTCAATGCTTTTTAATAGAATCTGCTATTCTAGAATATTCAAAAGCTTTCAAAATGAGGATCAGAGTGAAACTACTCAAATATTAGCTAATAATCGCTTTGAATTGAAAGCTTTTAATCTAAAACTTTTTTTTGAAAAAGAAATTATGTCCATAACAAACACAATCTACGAAGATTCCAAAATTCAACAAAAGTATAACATCGTACCGGAGATAAAATGCGGTGACTGGAATATTACGTTTTATAAGTCAATTTTAAGAGACGTTGTTTTCGAATGTATCGTCAACGCGAAAAATTATATTGATAAAAGTAAAGAACCAAAACTTAAAATTATAGTAGTACAAAATAATGATAAAGCCTTTCTTATAGAAATCGAGGATAATGGGACTGGTATAAGTAACTCCGAACTAAACAGACTTAATGAGAAAGGCTACTTAAAGCCCGAAGGAGGACTTTCTATGATAAACACTCTCTGGAATAGGTTAGTTGGGGAAAAATTAAAATTCTATTCAGAAAAAAATACATTTTTTAAAGTTTCTATCCCTTTAAAAGGTATATAAGAATGGTTAATGGTACACCTATCCTAATAGTTGAAGATACGCAAGACGATTACACTAAGATTTGTAATTTCTTAATGATTAATGGCTATACTATATATCCACAAAATAACAAATTTAATGAGTTTCTCAAAAATATTCAGATTTATATTAAAGATACAAAAGTAACAGCGGCAAAGTATCTTAATAAATTTTTAACAAGACTTAAACCTAAATTAATTATTTTAGATATTCAACTGCTTCCTAAAGAAGGAGATCTGTCTGGGTTAAAAATTTTACAATTTTTACGTAACATGTATCCTGATGTTCCGATCCTTATTTTAACCATCCATACTTTTGATGAAATATCTTCATCCTATTCAGGGGATAAAAAAGCAAATTATTATTTGTGCAAAATTTTAAATAATGAAAATTTAAGTGAAGAATTCTTTAATACCAGACTTGCACCTGTCATAAATATGCTATTGTATTGGTATAATATTTCTTATAGTAAAGGAGATATATATGACTTAGTGAAATCATCTAAGGAAGAATTAATTACCTGTATCGATAAGCTGGAGGGTGTTCTTAAGTACGATATAAGTATAATTTCTAATAATTTAGGCGATCTTATGACCCATACAAATGTATTATTAAGAATGGTACAATATAACATTGTAGCCAACAATAAAAAAGCTGGGAAAGTGGTTGAAAATTTTATAGAAGAATTTTCACTAATTACGGATGTGCCAAAAATAAGCGATAACAAAACGAAGCTGGTTAATTCTTTACAAAAAGCAAAAACAGAACTTATTAAAATTGTAAAAAAAGAAATAGATAAAGATATTGGAGCTTTTATAAAGGAGACTTTTAAAGAAATCATCGGTGTAGATGAAGATGGATCTGTTACAAAGGCTGCATTGCTTTCGTTATGTAAAGGTATTGGGAAAGTTTGGAAATTTTATAGAACGGGTGATTTTTAATGCAAATTATCAAACCATATTTCATCATTGAAACGCCAATTAACGGTGAAAATATTCTAAAACATATTGAAAAAGCTGGTAGGACAGCATATAAAACAGAAGATAAAATAACAGCAGATTCAGCAAAAGCATTCATTAAGAAAATTTTAGATATGGGTCATGAATCGGTAATTGAGCATTACAATATAACGGTCCGTATAATATGTGATAGAGGCATAACCCACGAGATTGTCCGACATAGAATAGCAAGTTACACACAAGAGTCTACTCGGTATTGTAATTATTCAGCGGGTAAATTCGGTGGGGAAATTACAGTAATTAAGCCGTGTTTTTGGAATTCTGGTAGTGAAGCAGATAAAAAGAAATACGAAGTATGGGAAAAAGCGATGAAGGATGCTGAAAAAGCATATCTTGAACTTATTAATTTAGGTGCATCTCCTCAAGAGGCAAGAAGTGCTTTGCCCAATTCTTTAAAGACTGAAATAGTAATGACCCTGAACCTAAGAGAATGGAGACATTTCTTTAAACTTAGAACATCAAATACCGCCCATCCACAAATGAGAGAAATAGCCCGCCCTTTGCTAGATGAATTCAAAAAACGGGTTCCTGTAATATTTGATGACATAGTGTATTGATTACAAGATATTCAATGAGTAAAAGTCCTCAAGAGTGGCTGAAACAGGCTGATTATGATATAAAAACAGCCGGAATATGTTCGACAATAAACGACATTTTTATGCAGTCTTTATGTGTCATTTATCGATTGAAAAGGTCTTGAAGGATTAAGATTTTCACAACGAAAAGGCATTTTGAGGGAAATTGGTATCACAAGTACACGCGATGAAAATGTAAAAATTATTAGACCGCATAAAAGATTGTAGGGGCGGGGTTGCCCCGCCCTTATAACGAAATTGGGGAAATGTGACATACGATCCAGATAAACACCATCGCAGGTCAATCCGATTAAAAGGATATGATTATTCCAGGGCGGGGGCATATTATGTAACAATTTGCACACAAGATCGTAAATGTTTCTTGGGGAATGTCGGGGATGAAATAGTTGAATTATCCCCTATTGGTAAAATTGTCGATGGATTTTGGTTAGAAATACCAAAGCATTTTCAAAATGTCCGATTGGATGCATTTGTTGTAATGCCAAATCACATTCATGGGATAATATTTATTGATGATAATTGTAGGGGCGGGGTAACCCCGCCCCTACGGCGACCGACATTGGGACAAATTGTCGCATATTACAAATACCAGACGTCTAAAATAATCAACCAGATGCACAACACCATTGGTATGTCTGTGTGGCAACGCAATTATTACGAACATGTTATCCGAGATGAAAATGAATTAAATAAAATCAGGCAATATATTATCAACAATCCCCTGCAGTGGGAATTTGATAAGGAAAATCCAAATATCAAAGAATAATAGTAGAAAGACAAATGAAACAGCTTTCCAATCACACCTCATGGGAATGGAAGGGTCAAATCTTTATCGTTGAAGAATAATTTTACTTTGAAAGTTCGACCCCGACTTTTTCCCGCGAAAATTAGCTAAAATACCCATTCCCGGACAACCGGTAAAGATTTTACCGCTGTCCCTTTTATGCCAGTGTCCCCCACAACCGGTTACCCACCGTCCTAGGTCGTGTAGCCGACGATTGCGCAGACACCCCAATGAAAGCCTCCCGAGTTACTACAGGCGTAGCCGCCTACAACACACGTTCCCGCTCTCCACTTACCACCCCGAATTTCGGCGGCCTCCTCATCGGATAGCGGATGGAACGTTGGACGCTCTAGCTTCGGTACTTCCCACTGTCGCCCCGATTTATTATCAGTGTTCTTATCCATCATAATTCCTCCTTAATAGAATTCCGGTATAGCACCAGCACTACACCAGACCACTCCTTTGTAAATGCAGATTGGCGTCTACGACGTCGTAGAAAAACGCCCATGCTGACGCTGCTTTCCTGACAGCTCTGTACTACCTCATAGTGCCCACATCGCATGTGTGCTATGAGAGGTTTCGGCAGAATCACGAGCCCCGGATAATTCGTCCTCAGCATCTGGCCTTTCAATCCCAAAGCCACTGCAGCGCGTTTTAAACCAAGCAGGGTTGTCCCATTCCTATCTGTTCCTGCAAGCATCGCTATCTTCTTCAATCTGACCTTAACACCAAGGCAGCGAGCAACGTGCTGTAACGCCATCGGGCCGCACACGGCAAAACGTGTAGTAACAAGTAGCGAAACAGGAATCATGAGGCAGCGCCGCTTTGCCTGATCTGACGCTGAGTCTCCAACCAGAGCCACCGTACCATTCGTGACCGGCAGGCTAGCTCACTGGGCTGCGTAAAAGCGGTAGTCCGTCCCGCGCTCTTATGTGCGCAGCCATGACAGTGCTCCACACACACGTAACGAAATTCACAATCACGACAGGTTTCAATGTCGTCCCGGCTCATAACATTCCGCAGCGCGACAAAACACGGCCGGGAAAAAGCGTCACGCAAAGATGACTCAAACACGCTCCCAAGAAAGAATTCGCTGTTCTCAAGCTTTTGGCATGGATAGACGTCGCCGGTGTTAGTGACGAACAGTGAGGGTATGCACGAAAGCACACGCGGCCGCTGGATGCCACCGAGTTTTCCGGCCAACGACAACCCGAAAGCCCCGGCTTCTGTGTCTGTGTAACCTACAACCTTGGCAAAGGCAGCAAGTGACTCCTCTAGTTGCTCTCGCGACACGGAGAGTTCTGCATCTGTTTCCGGTGAGCCGATAGCGTGGTAACCAGTAATGTCGAAGTGTACGTTGCAACCATCTAAAGTACGACCGATGTGCCTCGCCAACTCCGGCAAACTGTTGAGGTTAAGCCGTGTTATCGTGGGCTTGATCGTAATACGGACTTGATTCCCATCCCGACGTCGTCTGCGCCCGATTTCTGCCAACGGTCCCAAGATGTGATCATGCACGCGATATTTATTTACGCCGCAAAGAATTGCATTGACCGAATCGTCTGCAGAATCCAGACTGACAGCGATCGTTTGCACCGCTTCCGCGAGTCGTCCGGCGTCCAGTTGCCTCAGTTGCGTGCCATTCGTGATAACCTTTACCGCGAGGCCTATCGCCGCGGCATCCTCGCAAATATCCAGGAACTCCGGATTTAGCGTTGGCTCTCCACCAGTTATGATGACACCTTGACCGCCCATCTCTTTGAACTCAGCAACCACACGAGTGACATCACTGCGCTCCAGTCGGCGTACATCGTTTCTTTGCAAACGCTCTCGGCGCTGATTCTGGTTAAAGCAATATGGGCAAGCCAGATTGCAGTTGTCGCTGAGACTGATTATGATATCGTCGAAGGGATAGTCCTCAGGCGTGAGCAGGGATGGCCGCTGCAGTCTCCACGAGTCGTGGTCTGCCACTGCCCCGGTCGTCAGGAAACGATCAGAAAGCAACATATTCACGAAGGGCACGACGGTCTGCTCAAATTCAGCCTCCGTCAATTCGTACTGCTCCCTGAGGCGGTTTTGCAGTTCACTCAAACTGCACGGCTCATCGAATGCTCGCACGATCTCCGCACCGGAGCCGTTGAGTGATATCCAGTAATGGATCTCCGGGTTGAACAGCAGAAAACGTTGAACACCTAACTCCGATACGGGATAGATGTAGTTGCGGTAGTTGGGATATAATAGTCGCTCACGAAAATCAGGACTTGCTACGCCGTCCGTAGAAACACTTACCGCCGCCTTCACTTCCCGAGCAGGTTTGCTGTTATTGTCCCGTTTCCGCAAGTCGTCACACATTAGTATCATCTCCTACCATCGAAAAATAAAATACGTATTCTCATGTATAGGTTTGTTTGCTGTTTCATTTTAACTACTTCCCATTGCTTGTCAATTGAAATATGAATGTTTGCCCATATGCCGTATATAGCGTATGACTTGTCGGTTTAAGTCTAACCGTGGAAATTCGACAGTTCACCCACGTAGCTTGAGGAAGGTGTTAGGGGTGACCTAAAACGTCAAGTTCCCTGACAAGGGCTCTCATTGGAGAGTCGAGCAAACCTGCGAGTTGCAGCGCAAGCGAACCTATAAGTAGTCTCGTTAATTCAGATGGAGTTGCCGACTCTGTGGTCAGAAGGGTAAGGATGCTACACCTATACTAACGAAAACTGCCAGAACCTGTAGGTGGACTTCCGGGGTAGCAAGGGTGACACGCAGGGAAAGTTATATGGGGTAGCACGGGAGACCCTTGCCGATGACATAAAGAGGTGGGAATGGAAGGGTCACCCATTAGAAGGCTTTCGTCAAGCGAAAAAACTTTTCTACAGCAATAAATCGCAGATTTATTGCATTATCAAACGAAATAATACTACTGTCTAACAAGCATTTATCCCATTGACCGCACCCGTATTTTCAATATTTCTGAAATTCCGGGGATACCATACTTAATTTTGGAAATTCCCATTTTTCTTTTCTGCACAGTTTTCATATATTAAGTATATCAAACTGTGCATGAATGGGAGATGAATGCAAAATTAATTGTTTGTAATCCTGCGAATTTAGCAGGTGGGTAGTGTAACGGTAAAAGCACTTCCCTTTTGTAGCTCGCTTTCGACAGTGATTGTACCTTGATGGGACTTGACAATCCATTGACATATGCTGAGTCCAAGTCCACTGCCGGTGTGGTTTGCCGTTCCAGCCTTATTTGCTCTATAAAAACGGTCGAATATATGAGGACTATCTTCCTGAGAAATACCAATACCATTGTCTTTAATGACGATTTTTGCACAACCATTGTCTTTGCCAAGGGACAGCTTAATTGTCCCATTTTGAAGGGTATATTTTACGGCATTATCTACTAGGTTTAAGAGCAGCATCCTGATAAGCAACTCATCCCCATGGATAAAGGCATCCTCCATCTTTTCCATCAATACGGAGATGTTTTTGGGCTCTGCAATGAGCTTTAGCAGTTCAGCGATGTCCGCAAAAACAGGGCAGAGATTCATACGTTCCCTCTGTATTTCATATCGTCCTGCATCGGCCTTTGCCAATATAAACAGGTTCTCTATAATTTTTGAAAGCCGTCCGAGATCTTCCAGTGTATTCACAAGGACTTGCTGATACTTACGGATATCCCTTTCCCTTGCTAAGGTAACTTCTATCCCAGCCTTCATAATAGCTATAGGGGTGCGTAATTCATGGGAAGCGTTAGTTGTGAACTGACGGGTTTGGTTAAAGGAATTTTCCAGACGGGACAGCATCTGATTGATTACCGCCGAAAGTTCGTAGATCTCATCTTTCGCCAAATGTTGTGTAAGACGTTTCCCAAGGTGCTCTGTTTCTATACCCCGAAGTTCTTTTATCATACAATCAATGGGGCGTAATGCCTTTTTTGCCATAAACCAACCGCCGAACCAACTGCCTATAATTGCAAGACATCCTAAGGCTGTAAGGGCAAGCAAGAAGATTCTTGGGGCGCTGTTTTTGTTAACAGCAATCCCGATTTGGATCAATTGATGGTTGTCTTCCGTGGGTACTGTAACAATACGTAAAAGATGTCCCTTTGTGATGTGGATGGTCTTAAAGTATATTTTCCCTGAAAGGATTTCCATAATTTGGTCACTGCTCAAGGGCAGGTGATCCTTTGCTAAACTTCCTGAACGAAATTGAAGATTTCCCTTTTGATCGAGTATTGCAATATATTTTTCTGAAGACCGTTCGTCCTTTTCATTGGAGATGCACGTTACGTAGTCCTTGAGTGAATCCTTGCTGATGCGCGCACAATAAGCAATACCTTCTGCCTCTTCTTCAAGTCCTACATCAACGCTTTTATTATTAGCGTAAGTGAATGCAAGGTAAGTCAGTAAACCGAAGAGTATGAGTGTACCTCCAAAGATGCTGGTATACCAGAAAGTGAGTTTTGTGCGAATCGTCCAGGAACTCATGGTTTTTCCTCCCTCATAACATACCCTACGCCCTTGATTGTGTGGATCAGTTTGTTTCTGTGATCCTTATCGATTTTATTTCTCAAGCGATTTACAAAGACATCTATGACGTTCGTGAAACCGTCAAAGTTGTAATCCCACACATGCTCTGCAATTTGGGTGCGGGTTAATACCGTATTGAGGTTTCTCATAAAAAATTCTAATAGGGCAAATTCTTTATTGGTGAGGTCTATGGGCTGCCCATTCCGGTAAAGGCGGTGCGCGGCTATGTCCAGAGAAAGGTCTGCAACCACTAATCGTGTTTGATAATTAACCTTCCCTCTCCGAATTAAGGCCCGTATCCGCGCCATCAATTCAATAAAAGAAAAAGGTTTTACCAGGTAATCATCCGCCCCGGAATCTAATCCACGTGCCTTGTCCTCGACAGCATCTTTTGCCGTTAAGAGAAGGATGGGCATATCCTTGCCATTTTTTCTGGCAGCCTGCAATATCTCAAGACCGTTTTTTCCCGGAAGCATGATATCCAGGATAACGAGGTCATACTCATTGGTATTGAGCATAAAGAGACCTTCTTCCCCATCATAACTTACATCGACGGCAAAGTGGTTTTCTTCAAGCCCCTTTTTGATATAAGCGGCTAGTTTTTTTTCATCTTCTACGATCAAAATTCTCATCTTCTAAACAAAAATCTAAATTTACTTTTCAATTATACGCAAAAGACCCTTGTAAAGTGCACGGATTTGTTGTTTTACGATGCCCAGGCCAGACGATTATAGTATTGACACGAAAATAGGGTCGCTTGTCTAAATAATAAACATTTTCATTGCCTTTTGTGAGCATCAGCCTCATGGTTGTTTACTGTGCAAAAACTTCTTTTTTTTGTAAGTTTTTCACAATCACATTTGTTTATGATGGAAAGATTGCTTCGCTCCGCTCGCAATGACAAGGTGCCGTGCGCCATTAAAGTGCATAGTTAGTGTCATTGCGAGGGTCTTTTCCGAAGCAATCTTCCCGCTTTCACAAGAGAATTGGTTGCGGCTTAGCTGCGCTAGGAAATTTTTGCATGGAGCGCCTGGGTTATAAGGATGCAATCCAAAGATATGATCCGGAGTTCGGAAAAGCCCCCTGCAATGACCTCACACAGCACAGCATTGGCAAAGTTCCTGTCTTCGCCAGGACGGGGGAATACTTTTGTGTTATTAGTCAGGCCGCAGTATTTTTTTCTTTTTCAAATACCAGGCGGTAAAAAATGAAAGAATTACCGTTAGGAGAAAAATGGCAACCGGCCATAAGGTGTATTTTATTCCCTCATAGCCCCAGTCTAAATATTTTTCTTTCATAATTAAAAGCGTCAGCCCCGTTACCCAGGCAAAGGGCGTGGAATATTCTTTAACAATCAGCCGTTTCCAGTTAAATTCCATACCTTTTATCGTGCTGCCCAATCCGGAAAATGTAGGAATGAAACGGTTCACCCGTGCACAATAGTCTTTGAACTCCTGGCCAAACTTCTTTCCCAGATAATCCTCCTCGGCGCATACGATGGTCCAGTACGCAAAGATAAAGAAGGGGATGCCAAACACGACGAAGGGGAGCGAATTTGCAGCAATACCCACCCCAACGAGAATTAAAATATTCCCCAGATAGAGAGGATTTCTGCTATGTGAGAAAATACCTTCCTGTACGAGTTTTTCCGCATATACCTGCTTTTTTTTACCACCCCGCTTGATGTACGCCAGTCCAATGGTAAGCGCGCGTAAAATCTGCCCGCTCAGCGCCACAATAATGCCAATAATAACTTCACATTTTTCCGCAAGTTCGCTCGTAAATACCGGCCACGTACCCTCAACAAAGAGCAGCGCAAAAACCAACGGGAAAAGAGCATTCCGGTATCGGAAGAAAAATTTACCTATTCTTATGATCATTTTACGGCTACCATTCCACAGAAGTTATACCATTTGAAAAATACATCACAATACCGAAAACCTTCCTTCAGGAGAAGTTCCCGGTTTTCCAATAATTTATAAGGAATTAATACATTTTCAAGCGCCTCCCGTTTCTGGGATATTTCTAATTCACTATATCCGTTTCGTTTCTTGAAGTCGTAATAGTACTTTATGAAAAGTCTGTTAAAAACAGAGTCTTCTCCTAATACTTTTTCCACAAGGATGAGACAGCCCTTTTCATTTAATCCTTTTAAAATGCTTCGTATCAAATTATCACGCTTTAAAGGCCTGACAAATTGAAGGGTGAGCACCATGATGACAACGGAGGCATTTTCAATATCTATACCCTGATTCAAATCGGCGCAGACCAGCGTATGTTCCCTTGAAAAATTATGCTCGGCGAGTTTTTTTTTACACTTGTCAAGCATGTCCTGTGAGTTGTCAACGCCAACGAATTTTACGTTATTGGGGATGTTTTGGCCTAAATTAAGGAGTGTGGTTCCCGTGGCGCATCCCAAATCATAGATATTTGTTCCGTCAACAGCAAAATCTCCGGCCATTTCTACGATCATTCTCTGGGTTTCCCGATAAAAAGGAACAGACCGGTCCAGCATGTCGTCAAATACAGATGCGACTTTTTCTCCAAAAGCAAAGTCCGCTATATTTGCCATATTTTCTTTGAATACCTCATCTTTTGACATAACTAAATACCTCTGGGATTTTTTTAAACGAGAAGTAAACAAAAATTTTATAGAAAATATCATACACCCCTACCAAATATCAACACTTTTCTTCAAGGAATTGCATACTTTATAAATGCCATCGGGAAAATACAGCCCTTTTTATAATTGTGCTTTGCAGAATTATTCTGTAACGTTATTGTAGTGTTTGTTTACGAGGGAAAGATTGCTTCGCTTCGCTCGCAATGACAGAATAAGGTCTCAATGGCCAGTTCCTCTTTGTAATGGCGCAACAACAGCATGCACTGCACCATGACAACGCGCAGTGTACCATCAAAGCGCGCAGTCCGTGTCATTGCGAGGGTCTTTTCCGAAGCAATCTCCCCGCTTTTATAAAGGAGATTTGGTTGCGGCATAGCTGCGCTAGTATCTTATAAAAAATATTTTGACATTTTCAGTAAAAATATTTTAAGTAGTGGCAAGGCGCGCCTTGCCACTACGGTCTTTTCCGATCCGTTCGGCTTTAGGATTAATGTCGATTAATTATCTGTTTGAATATTTTCCGCGAATACCATGTCGAAAATAATTGTTAAGGATTTTAACCTTGATCATACCCTTTTGTGCGGGCAATTGTTTCGGGTAGTAAAAAATAAAGACTGGTATTATGTTACGGTAAGAGATCGTATCTTCAGTGTCCGTCAAACCTCGCATCATCTGGAATTTCAGGGCGTTGACAAGGATTTTCTGGAACATTATTTTGCCCTCGATGAGCCGTATCCTGCTATTTTGACCCACATTGAAAAAGATACGCATATAGGCAATGCCATTAAAAAATATCACGGTATGCGTATTGTGAGGCAGGACCCCTGGGAATGCCTGATTTCTTTTATGTGCTCATCCGCAGCAAATATCCCTAAGATACAATTAAACCTTGCGTGTCTGTCTCAATTCTTTGGGAAAAAGATTTCGTTGAATGGATTCGAGGGATATTCCTTTCCCAACCCCGGCGACTTGCATGACCTTGAAAAAATCTTTCAGGCAAAGACGGGATTTCGTGCGCGATACATCAGGGCTGCAAATGATCTTGTTACAGAGCCATTTCTCACTTCATTAAAGAAGATGCCCTATCCCGAAGCAAAACAGATGTTAATGCAGATCCCCGGCGTTGGTGACAAGGTGGCCGATTGTGTCCTTTTATTTTCTCTGGGTTTTACTGAGGCCTTTCCCCTTGATACCTGGATCAGAAAAATTATCCGGAAACTCTATTTTAAGGATAAGGCAGTCACAGAGCGGAAGTTGAGGGATTTTGGGTTGGAGTATTTTGGCCGGTATGCCGGGTATGCACAACAATTTCTCTACATGCTTGCACGAGAGTCTGTGTCGGATAAGAAATAAGAGTTATGCGGTTGGGAAAATTCGATGCCAGGATTACCAACTGAACATCCGCCCGGCTTCGTATCTTCGTTTCTTACTCTGTACCCCTGGCAATTGGTCGATCAGGGTTGGTGATCCACTCGCTCCACGAACCGGCATACAGACGCGCGTCTCCCATGCCTGCATGGGCAAGGGCAAGGAGATTGTGAGCTGCTGTGACGCCTGAACCGCAGTAGAATATTGCACGTTCAGGAGTTATAGCGCCCAGGAGTTTCTGAAAACGCTCTCTCAATGCCTGCCTTGAGAGAAAAAGACCTTCCGCATCCAGATTATGCATAAATGGTGAAGATTGAGCGCCTGGAATGTGTCCCGCTACGGGATCAATTGTCTCGTTTTCGCCCCGGTAGCGATCGACACTGCGGGAATCGAACAAACGCATATCCGGGTTATGCAGTATGTTTTGAACGTCAAGCGTACTAAAAACCAGCGCATCGCGGACAAGCGGTATAAAAGCGGCTGGTTTTCTCGTTTCAGAACCGCTTGTCACCGGATAACTCTTGTTTTTCCATTGCTGCCAGCCACCGTCGAGGACGGCAACATTATCATGCCCAAGCCAGCGTAACATCCACCAGAGCCGCGCCGCAGCCATTGCCCCGCCTTTATCATCATAGGCAACTACCTGTACCTTTTCATCAATACCCCAGTTTGACAGCTTTTTAACAAATATCTCAACAGGCGGCAGCGGATGCCTCCCTGTTTTGCCCGGGATAATCTGACCGGACAAGTCCTCATTTAAATGGGCATAGATGGCGCCTGGAATGTGCGACTCAAGGTAATCCTTATTGCCACGGTAAATATCATCCAGCGCAAAACGGCAATCCACAATGGCATAAGCAGGATCGTGAATATGGTTTGCCAGTTCTGAAACAGATATAAGGGTTGTAAAGGACATGGGGATATCTCCTCAGGGAAAATAAATTTGAAGTTTTTAAGAAAATGGAGCGGGCGAAGGGAATCGAACCCTCATACCCAGCTTGGGAAGCTGGTATTCTACCACTGAATTACGCCCGCTTTATACTTCTATGGTATGAAATTTCAGCGTTTCTCCGTCCTGTTTCTGTAAGTCCGGCTCTGAATAGTCGTTCCTTGTAAGCGCTGATGAATCGTAGCGAAAACCCTGGCAGGTTCCCCTTCGTTCCAGTTCTTTTGTTAACCTGTGTGTAATCTCAGCCTTGCTGGCATTCCAGAGAGGCGATATGAGAAAACTGCCATGCGTATCGCCCACTAACCTTTGTACCGTGACATTCGATGGAATGCGTTCAAGAAAATCTGCAGCAAGCTGAATATACATCTCCATATCCATCGTCTGAACATCGCCCCTGAAATATTCTTCAGCCAGCGCCGTATTTTTAGCAACATAGAGATGGTGGAGTTTGATGCCCTGTATACCTAACCCTGCCAGCGCATTTGCCGTTTCCATCATGTCATCCCTTGTCTCGCCAGGTAATCCTAAGATAACATGAACGCATATATGTATGCAAGTTTTTTTTGTGCGATAGACGGCATCCAAAAATGACGGGTAATCGTGCCCCCTGTTCACCCGCCTCAGGGTGGCGTCATGCATGGATTGAAGGCCGTATTCGATCCATACATGGTATTTGCCTGTATAACTATTGATGAGATTTAAAATATCGTCTGAAATACAATCGGGGCGCGTGCCAATAGAAATTCCAACAATGTCCCTATCTGCTAACGCCTCTTCATAGCACAACCGAAGGGTTTCTGCCTCTGCATAGGTGTTGGTAAAAGACTGGAAATAAGCGATAAACTTCTCTGCGCCATACCTCTTTTTGTGAAATGCCTTCCCTTTCTCAATTTGCTCCCTTATGGAAAGGTGTGGCGTCCTGACATTGGGACTGAAGCTTTCATTCACACAATAGGTACACCCGCCAACACCAGCCCGTCCATCACGGTTCGGACAGGTAAAACCGGCGTGGAGTGGTATTTTGTGCACTTTATAGGGAAATTGTTCTTTGAGATATTCACTAAAAGGGAAATAGCGATGTTTTAATAAATAGGGCTTTTGTTGAAATGGAGCGGGCAAATTCTTCATAGTCATAAATTTATCACGAACACGCGGGATTATCAAACATTAAATTAGGCCTTCGGCAACTTCTATAACAGCGTAGTGGGGGGGGGGGGCGGGCAAGGCGCGCCTTGCCACTACATGATCATTTGAAATTCCTATACGTTTAATTAAGCCTTTGGCTACTTTTTATAATAAGATTAAACCCACCCCTGAATCCCCTCCCAGGAGGGGACTTCTTTAATCCCCCTCTTGAGAGAGGGGTTAGCATGCAGGTGTTAAGTTAAGAAATAAAAAGCACGGCGAGTGAACAAAATATTGATTATGTAATCCCGAAGGGATGTTATTATATATTGTTATGCAATTATTGTTAACCCCAGAAGTGACATGGTATCATTATTTTCGCACTATTTCACCCCTATGAATTGAATATTGTGGTGTTTTTTCTCTACAATTATATCCCTCTCGATTTTCCCGTCTGCCTGTTTTCCCTATTGGCTCTTAACTACTCTGAGTCTTTTACAAGTATTATTAAATGAAATCATGCATGCTTAAACTTTAAAGCGTGCATGATTTCTTGTTTTATATTAATCGCAACTTACTGCTATCATTAGTGCTTATAGCAATTTATTATTTTCTTAACTTAACACGTATGGGGTTGGGGGATGTGTAAGGTAATAGAAAAAAGTTTTGAAATTCCCTATACACTAAATTCTTACCCTACAAGCTTATCTAAAATACTCCGCAACTTCCGGGGATCAAGGTACCGGATACCAAGCTTGTCCGCCCATTTAACGATCCCTGTGTCCGCTGAAATTAAAATGCCGTCCATCTCTTTTGCAAGGAGGATGAGATCGACATCCTCTTTGCTATCAATAATGCCCTCGCGGAGCGCCATGCGGTATTTTTTTCTCAGGTTGGCAATCGTTCCTGGTTCTGTTTCTGACGACACCTCTCTCACCGCCTCTTCTGCCACCCGTAAACCCTTGTCAATCCTGTGGCGCACATCCTCGATAAGTTCGTACAATAAAAAGGCTGGCACAGACATTTCATACCGTTTTGGCGGTTTCTGAAATATCCGAATTTGAAACTCGACGGGAATCTGGTCAATTTCCACAAAATTGAGCAGTTCCTGATAAATCGTCGGCGGCATATAAAATGCAGGGCCATCCAGTTTGCCGATTATATCTAAAAATGTATGTAATGCCTCTGTCGAACTGGCCCCGAACGATTGATAAACATCGGGATTCGTAAAAATACTTGTATCAATGATAATTCGTTCATGCCTGATATCTTTTTCCATAAATGGTGTTTCTCTCTTTCTCTGTAAGTTGAAATACCTTCATAAAGAGTTGTTCTTCTGCGGGCGTCATTTCCCTCTTCCGCCTTTTCATGGCTATTTTTGCTACTGCTAAGGCCTTTTCCGGAATATAAACCTTCATACCATGTTCTGAATACCAGGTAAAAGAAGGGAGTTGTTTCGGGGGATATGCAGGGGTAATAATATTACAGGCAAAGCCAAAAACACTTCCCGTCATGATCGTGGTGTTGATGGCCGTTTTGGTGTGATCGCCCATTGCCATACCAAGGAACATGTGGTGGGTATTTATAACGTTTCCCTCCATTTCCACCTTTATATGCCCATACGTATTGAGGAGATTGCTGTTTACCGTATCTGCCCCGATATTAACCCAAGAGCCAACATACGAATCGCCAAGAAATCCATCGTGCTGTTTATTACTGCAACTGTGGAAAACCGTATTTGAAATTTCTCCGCCTATTTTGCACAACTCCCCTACATTTGTTCCGGCGCGCAACCGCGTGTTTGGTTGTATGACTGCATGATTGCCAATAAAGACAGGTCCCTCGATAGTCGTATTGGGGGAAATGGTAACATGGTTTCCCAGGTAAATTGGTCCATTCTCAGCGTCTAACACACAACATGGCTTAATACAGGTGTCGTTGCCGATGAAAATTTTCTGTGCGTTTATAAGATAAGCGCCTTCATACACCTTCCCTGAAACAGAGCCCTGTTTGATAAAAATCCTGAAATCGTTCTCTATCTGTGACTTGTTGTATTTTATAATATCCCAAAAGTAGTGGATAAGGGGAATGTCTGTATTAACCACACGAACCTTGTCCCTCAGTAATTTTATTACATCCCCGGCAAGAAAAGCTTCATGAGATAACTTCCTGACATCCTCGCCCCTGATCCGGACATACACCAGCGTATCGTCCTGAATGCCAATTTCATCAGGACCTTCCGGAGAAACAGGCCTGGTAAAGATAGCGCGACCATTAAGAAAAAGGTATGTATCGTCGGCAAATTGAAGGGTGTTAACAGCGTCAGGATATTTTTCCTGTACCACATCCTTTAAGTAATCCCTGCAAAAAATGGTAAGAGGGGTATGGGGATAGAGTTGGGTAATTCTTTCCAGGGGAGTAAAAAGTCCGCACCGGAGTTCAAAAACCGGCCGTGTGTATACAAGCGGCGTCAACCGTGAATACTGACCGTCTTCAAATATGCATATCTGGTGCACGGAAAAGTCCCCTTTATAAAAAAAACTTTAATGTAAAGATGGGGGTAAAAAACTTGCTCAAATAAAAGAATTTCTTTAGATTAATACTATAACTACCATATTTTACAAGAAAAAGTTACAAAAAAGGAAAGTTTTTTTACACTTGACAGTTAAGAATGGACTGCTATACTTTAAAGAGCGGTTGATGTGTGAAACACTTTCAAAATCAACTACACATATAAATAACGCGGGGTAGAGCAGTCTGGCAGCTCGTCGGGCTCATAACCCGGAGGTCGTGGGTTCGAATCCCACCCCCGCTACCAATAAATCAAGGGGTTGCAGCCAATACAACTCTACCGTTGTTGCCGAATTATGCTAATTTCACTCGGCATCCTATCCACCACTCAACTCCACCCCTTGAAACTTTCTGCATGGTGATGTGCGTATCCCGTAACCATTGATATAGACTTCCACCTGCCAAGCCTCTGAACAGTATAAACATTTACACCATTCTGAATCAACCGGGTTGCAAATGTATGCCGTAAGTCGTGGAATCTGATTTTTCAATACATGCCTTTTCGATTACTGACCGAAAAGCCCTCCATAGATTGCTTGCATCAAACATATTCCCATTTTTATCATAGAAAACGAGATTGTTTTTGATGGACAGTACCTTCTTTTTTTCCGCATTTATTTTCAGATTTTTCTAGAAAATTTCTTATGATGAGCCCCCCAATCAAGCCAAAAAACACGGGTTATTTCATGTCGTCAGGCACAAGAACGGCATCGATAGCACGCATCTTTTGTACGGCAATGTCATTGAACTTATGATTGCCAAACAGGAAATACCGCCTGAAACCCCGCCATCCCTGGGAGATTTTATAATAATGATTGCCGGTCTTGGGGGACATTTAAACCGCAAATGCGATGGGCCACGAGGGCACAAAACCATGTGGGTTGGTCTCCAACGAATGGTTGACTTTGCTTTGGCTTGGAAGTCTTTTGGCCCAATGCCTCTGGGGAAACGAAAAAGATGTGTATAAACCTTAGATGAATTTCCAAGTCCTAACGCAAAACAATAGCCGTTAAAAACTGAACTGCATAAAGGAAGCATCTTCACCGTTACACTACCCACCTACCAAATCCATCGAGATTACAAAAAATTAATTTTGCGTTCATCTCCCGTTCATATACCGTACGGTATAATTTAGTTGTATAGTCATCAAGCCTCTCTTGAGGCACCCTGAAACCATGAAAATATTTATGTGGGTTTTATGTCTGTAGAGACAAGGCAGTGCCTTGTCTCTCCATGAATAATTTAACTATGAAAATTGGTCGAAAGAGTATTTTCCAAAGGTGTAATAAATTGTTTTTCTCCTGGTTATCAATATCTGCATTTCTTTTTTTATTAACCATCAGCGCCCTCTATGCAAAAGAGTTACCCCTTGACGAAATCCTCAGTTTAGGGGCGCAGTCAAACCCTGAAATTCGAATGATAGAATTGAAGAAAGCATCTCGGGCGTGCGGGGACAACTGGCGGTAAACATTTTTGGTAATGATTTAGATATCCTGGTTCAAAAAGGTAATCAACTCGATGAGATTATGCGAAACATACCAGGAGTAACAGACGTTGGTGTGGAACAAACCCTGGGTATATTGCAGTTGAATATGCTCGTAGACCGGGAACATGCTAATCGCTATGGTTTGAATGCAAAGATGATCGGTGATGCGGTTGAGACAGCTATGGGCGGAAGGGTGGTAACAACAGTCGTGAAAGATATAAAGGAATATGACGTGCTCGTCAGGCTTCAGGAGCGATTCCGCGATGACCCAGAAAAGATTGGCGCTCTCCTTATCGATACGCCGAATGGAAACAAGGTAAAATTATCTTCAGTATGTAAGATTTGGAGAGATACAGGTCCCTTGAGCATCAAGAGAGAAAATATGCAGCGGAGGATACAAGTTACCTGTAATATTTCCCATAGAAATATTGGCAGTATTGTCTCGGATATACAGAATCATATAAAGGAACTCAGCTTGCCAGCGGGATATTATGTCACCTTCGGCGGTAATTACGAACGGCAGCAGGAACTCACCCGCCAACTCGTAACTATTTTTATAGTCTCCGCCATCGTTGTCTTTATGCTGCTCCTGGCGGCATTCAGGTCTGTCTGGCAGGCATTCCTGTTGATTGTCTTTATTCCTTTTGCTTTAATGGGCGGCGTATGGGCGTTGTTTTTAACCGGAAACACCTTTAATATATCATCCCTGATTGGTATGGTGGCGCACTTCGGACTTACGGTAGAAAAGGGCATTATTATGCTGGAATTTATCAACGAATTGAGGAAGGAAGGAAGGAAGGAAGGAAGGACGTCCTATTCGAGATGCGTTATTCTGGGCAGGGAAGACCCGTATGAGACCTGTCCTGATGACGGCTATTACATCGATTGTAGGTGTTGTTCCCCTGGCAATAGGGATGGGCGCAGGTTCCGAGACCCAACAACCTATGGCAATCGTCCTCATTGGAGGTCTTATTACATCAACACTTATTATCCTTATTGCCCTGCCCGCCGCTTATAAACTTATGTACAGAGTTGCTAAATTTTAGGAGAAAGAATCCAAAAGAAAGTTTCTGATTCGGTTACATTCAAACACAGGGGATTACTTGGTGTTATTTGTTTGTTCCCAATAGCGATCATTGTGATATTGAGTTCCCCGCTCATTGAAGAAAATACATTCATTGATTTTGTCACAGATGTGCTGGGATGGTTCTGTTTCGGACTCTATATAACTTTTCGAATATGGTCTACCTTGTTTTTGAACAATAAAAATTTAACAATAAAGGAGATTGTTTGAATATGAGCAGATGGAAATACAACATTGTGTTTCTGTTGTTGATTATGGATATTGTTGGTTCTGCAGGGGCGCAAACAACTACTCCGACACCAGAAACGCCAACGAATTTCAAGATTGCTTTTATTGGAGATCAAGGATTGGGAAAAGATGCAGAAGAGGTCTTGCGGATCATTAAATCTGAAGGTGCGCAAACTATGTTGCACATAGGGGTTTTCGACCACAGCAAGGACAGTAAAAGAACTACAATTAGAGTCTCTGCGTGTAAAATCCAAGAATTCAATAAGTAAATAATGTATAGAAAAATGAGGAAAACAGATTAATGAGAACTAAAACACCCTTCATTTGTTTTTTAAATAAGATAATACGTACTCTTACTATAAGGGCAATTTCTCTGGTAAAGGGTGGAGGAAGTGAGGAGCGAATCGATTTTCATGAAAAGCGAGTCGAAAAGATTTTGCTCGTACGTACTACCATTCGTATGGGAAGTTCCATACTTGCAATACCAGCGATATCCTTATTTCGGCGAAACTTTCCACATGCCAGGATCGACTTTGTCGGCAATCCTATATCCTAAGGTACTTTTTAAAAATCTTCCCATTAACAACCACTTTAGTATTAATAGCTACTTCCCTAATTCCCTGGGTGATTGTTTTTCACTTCTTAACAAAATCAGGCTTGGTGCGGCGGACTGTTACCTCCGCCTGGCGATGTCCGCCCTTTGGCTCAACAGCCGGAAAGATGTTACGCGTGCCCGTGCACCAGGCCTAGCCGCAATCGGTGGCCGGATCTGTTGTAAAAGCTGCTTGCTTTTCTCATCCACGCAGATCGGATGTATTTCGCTTTGTCTCACACATCATAATATAATGTATCGTTATTAATTTGTCAAGATACTAGAGGCATTAGACCGGGCGATAGGGAAGGGATGTAGAGAGGCGGAAGGGAGTTTAAGAAAGTATTGAGTTTTACAACAACGAGAGATTACATCAATTTTTTATTAAATAATTGTGGGGTACACCTTAGTTTTGTCCACTCCAATGACTTGTTCGCACCGCGTTAGCGGCGCGAACATTTATTTTTATCTTTATTCTATAATTGCCCGCGTATCATTGAATGACATATATGATTTCAAGATTTTATTTATTTTAGACCCAGCTGTACTTTTGCTTCATCTAAAGGGACTGTTTTCGTTTGCTTTACACTTCGCCCAAGAAACTTCATTAACTTCTTGCTTTGCCACAGTAGTTCTAACTCTGTTTTCATATTTTTACTCTATTGCGCTCATTGACTCAAATGATATACCTTAGAGTTTATCCTTATCAAATCTATTTTGATAAAAACACTTGAGATTATAACCATTTGCAGGTATCAGGATATGCGTTTATTGAACGCCAGCGCATCATCGTACATGGAGGCATTATTGAACATAACGTATGAATCAATTTTCTTTCCCACAAATTTCTTTAATACACCCAGTTTTATCCATGCTGGTTGTTATCAGCGTATGTCTGTAAAAATCGGCATCCTAAAAATTCTTCCTCTATTTGAGTTTTACCTTGCATCGTGAACAGAAGCCGGGTCCTTTTATATCAGTATCCCTGAGGGAATTTGAAAAATGCATGATGCACCTTGTGTCTCCGCAGTGCCCAAGTCTGTATGTATGGCCAAGTTCATGGACTGCCTCTTTTAGCGCACGTTCCAAAAAGAGGTTTTCGTTTTTCGGCAGGCTATAGAATTCCTGACGGAGTCTCACCAGCGATATGACACAAACACCATGTGCGACGTCTGCCTCTCCAAAAACGAAGTTCAATTCCGGCACATACAAGTCGAGATCAACGATACCAAGGATTCGTGTATTCGTCACAGGTATGTTTTTCAGCCAATCCAGGATTTTGGTCGAGTAATATTGTCTTCTTTTGGGATTAAAGGTGTATTGTGGTATGGGTTCGTCACGGGTAACTTTAACATCAAAGCCAAAAATATGGATCAACTCATTTTGCAGGAAAACCAGGACTTCTTTCCGGATGGAGGCAAAGGGAACGATTAAAAGACGTCGGGTTGTTGTTGAGTTCATAACCCAAAATATATCACAATATGCCGAAAATGCTTAGAAAATAGTCTATAGATAGATTGGAGGATATTGTTTGTAAAGAATTTGAGGTAAGCGGTAGGAGGTCGATATTTACTGGTGGTTAAAGACGCCGGAAATGAAACCGACCAAGCCAGTTACAAGCACAAAGGAATGTTACCAAGAACACGCAGGTGAAAATTATCAGTGAAATTTACGAAATTCGAAATTGTTTGGTTTCGATTCACTCAACCCAATTCACTCGATTTTGTTTGTCAATAAATAAGGTTCAACTCAATAGGCATTCGACAACTCTTCTCTTCTCAGCTGTTATCTTTCAAAGTCCTTTTCAGCAGTGCACTGCACATTTCAAAAAGAAACGTCATAGTCACATGGCATTCAAATTAAAATGGGAATCAACAACTCTCGTAGTATAATGAAAACAAAGGATTAGGATATATATTTTTATACATGAGCTACTTTTATAAAGGGGAATGGAATTTGCGAATTTTCATCGGTAAACAATATCTGCAGACTCCGGATTTTAAGCTTGAGTTATCTCTTATCCTTCACCGCGCATGGACAGCCGTGTGGATTGTCAGCGATCCAAGGTGAGGATCCAAAATATAGGAGGGTAAAATATGGCTATTAGCACAAGTGAAATTAACGACCTTAAGACGAAGCTTATGGATGCGAGAACTGCGCTTGTTTCCATGCTTGGTGAAAATGACACGGGAAAACAAAAAGAATGCAGTACAAAGGTAAAAAATCTAACACAGGAAACTATAACATTTTTTTCTACCTTAATGGGGAAAGCAAAAGGCACGAAGGCCGAGGGTAAGCTTAAGGAATTGAAAGATGCCTGGGATATCTTCAGGAACACACGAGATAACGAGGTTATACCTAATTTTTTTGCAGGAAAAGTAGCTGAAGCAAAGGCTGTAGGTGGAGGCATACAAAAGGAAAGGTTCGCAAAGATATCTTCAATGGTTGATGAACTCTTAACAATGACGTAAAGGAAAACGAAGATTGACTGTCCAAAAGCTTTCACCTATATAATAAATTAGGCCTT
>JAXMAC010000017.1:29985-41548 GCA_046350595.1 Candidatus Brocadiaceae bacterium
CCCGTAAACACGTAATCATTATTCGCCACCCCAACATGACAATTAATACACGCCTCAACCTTGCCTTCCAGGCGTGCCTCTCCATCTGGTTTGTATTTTACCCAATACCAGTCGTGTCCTGCCGGATTGAACCCTTCGCGCTTGTACATCACTGTTATCAAAAACAATTCCTTATCATCGTTATAATTTTCTTTAATCAGCAGAGCGCCTTCAGGAAAGACGCCCTTTTTGTTTACAACGGTATCCAGAGCGCTCTCATTTACATATAATTTCAGGACATTGCCAGGCGGCATGGTGCTTTCATAGAAACCTTCCTTGCCCGGCCATGCGGGATAGTCTTTGTACGGATGTTCCTCTGTTATGTATTTCCACAAGACATGGGCATTAAAATTATTGACATTATCCGGCGTCCCACCGGTTCCAGCCCTGCAAGATATGAGCAATATTGAAACGAAGCATATTACATCAAAAAGCAATCTTTCCCTCATTATAATAATTCCAGGTGATTGCTTCGGAAAAAAACCCTCACAACAACACGATGATTGACTTTTTGCACAGGTTTTTTATCCCTCATCCCTCAGTTTTTTCCTGAGTGTCTGCTTCGGTCTTTTCTCCCTCTTCCGCCTTTGTAACAATTTCTTCTGTTGCCTCTTCCGCCGTCTTTTCTTCTGGGGCAACGCGTGCAACAGAAACAAGGGTGTCGCCTTCTTCCACAGAAAAGAGTTTGACTCCCTGGGTATTTCTTCCAATGTTTCGAATGGCGCTTACCGGCGTACGAATAACCATGCCTTTTGCCGTAATCATAATCAACTCGTCCTGATCCTTGACGTCTATCAGCGCCACCACATTCCCATTTCTATCGGTGGTCTTGATGTTGATAACACCTTGTCCACCCCTGTGATGGACGGAATATTCTGCAAAGTCGGTACGCTTTCCAAAGCCATTCGCGCACACGGTTAAGAGCGAGGCATGTTCGTCCACGACAACCATTCCCCTGACCTTATCGCCTTCTTTCAACTTAATCCCTTTTACCCCGTGGGTGACGCGCCCCATCGTCCTCACATCTTCTTCGGAAAAACGCATTGCCTTGCCCTGTTCGGTGCCGAGGATGATGTCCTGTTTGCCATTGGTTAATTTTACACCAATCAATTTGTCACCCTCATCCAGATTAATGGCAATAATACCGCCTTTTTTAGGATTACCGTAAGCGCTGAGCGCCGTCTTTTTAATGATGCCATGACTGGTTGCCATGATGATCTGCCGGTCATCAAAGTTTCTTACGGGAATGAGGGATGTAATGCTCTCGCCTTCTTTTAATTCCAGCAGATTGATCAGCGCCCTTCCCATAGATGTTCTCCCCATTTCCGGGATGTCGTAAACCTTTAACCAGTAAACGCGCCCCTGATCGGTAAAAAACAGGATATAATCATGGGTTGATGCAATGAACAGTTGTTCTATAAAATCACCTTCTTTCATCTCGGCGCCTGTGACGCCCTTACCACCCCGATGTTGTTTTCGGTAGGAAGAAAGAGGCAATCTTTTAATGTAGCCGGCGTGACTAATCGTGACGATAACATTTTCTTCGGCTATAAGGTCTTCCAGGTTTAATTCCGTAACAGCGCCGACAATCTCCGTCCGGCGTTTGTCGCCGAAATTTTCTTTAATTTCCAGAATATCTTTTTTGATGATATTCAACACCAGTTTTTCATTGCTCAGTATCTCCCGGTATTCCCTGATAGCGGCGCATAAATTCTTATATTCTTCTTCGATCCTCTCCTGCTCAAGTCCCGTCAATCGCTGGAGTTTCATGTCCAGAATGGCATTTGCCTGTATCTCCGTAAGGGAGAATCTGCTCATAAGCCCCTGTCGCGCATGTTCTACAGAATCTGAGGTTTTTATTAACTGGACGATTTCATCAATGTTCTGAAGCGCAATTCTTAACCCTTCAAGGATATGCGCCCTGTCCAGCGCCTTCTGCAGCAAATATTGGGTTCTGCGGGTAATGACAATCTTTCGGTGATCGATGTAACAACTAAGCATCTGCTTCAGGTTAAGCGTTTCCGGCCTGTTGTTCACGAGGGCAATCATGATGATACTGAAGCTGTCCTGAAGTTTTGTGTGTTTATAAAGCTGATTCAGGATAACCTCTTCGTCCTCACCCTTCTTCAGATCAATAACCAGACGGCTTCCTTCACGGTCGCTTTCGTTGCGGATATCTGAGATTCCCTTGAGTTGTTCTTCCTGCACCAGTTCTGCAATGCGCTCTAAAATATTATCCCGGTTGAGTTGATAGGGTATCTCAGTTACGACAATGCTCTTTCTCCCGGTTTTTGAGGTCTCTATGTGCGCCCGCGCCCGTACGATAATTGTTCCGCGCCCCGTTCGGTATCCTTCTCTGATTCCTGCAGTCCCACAGATTAATGCCCCAGTCGGGAAATCAGGGCCTTTGATAATTTGCATGAGGTCATCGATGGTCGCCTCCGGATTATCAATAATCATCGTTATCCCGTCGCAGATTTCATTTACATTATGGGGTGGAATGCTTGTGGCCATGCCGACCGCGATGCCTGAGCATCCATTGCAAAGCAGATTGGGAAATTTTGAGGGGAGTACAACCGGTTCCAGCCGTGTATCATCATAATTGGGGGTGTAATCAACGGTTTCCCTTTCCAGGTCTTCCATGAGGGTCATACTCGCTGCCGTCATGCGCGCTTCCGTGTAACGCATGGCCGCCGGCGGGTCTCCGTCAATGGAACCGAAATTTCCCTGACCTTCAATAAGGGGATACCGGTAATTAAAGTCCTGGGCCATACGAACAAGGGTAGGATAGACTACCTGCTCACCGTGTGGATGGTAGTTGCCTGTTGTATCACCGGCAATCTTGGCGCATTTTCTGGATTTAGAGCGGGGACCTAAACCAAGGTCATTCATGGCAACGAGGATACGTCTCTGAGATGGTTTCAGGCCATCCCTTACATCCGGCAATGCCCGGCTCATGATGACGCTCATGGCATAGCTCAGATACGAATCTTTCATTTCTTCTTCAATGAATAATTCTTTTATATTTTCTCTTCTTTCAACCATGTATGGTTACCTCGGACATTAAAAAATCTTAAAATATCTTCTTGAGTTCTATGGTTAATCCCTTGAGTAAGGGTGATTCAAGGGTTTCAAAATAGCTATAGAGTTTATGGAGGTGAAATGCCGTATCATTTAAGGTATAGACTTCAATTTCTTTTTCTTCCGGAATCACAACCCAGTATTCCTTTACACCAAATTTTGCATAGAGCCTTTTCTTCTGTACCACGTCCCGGTAAACGCTATATTCTGATAGTATCTCTACAACAAGGTCTGGAGCGCCTTGTATATTTTTTTCACCTATGATAGGTAGTCGCTCTTTTGAAATAAATAAGATATCCGGTTGAACGACATTCTCCTGATCGAAATACACATCACACGGTGCATATAAAATTTCTCCCCGCTTATTTTCTGTCACAAAGGTATCAAGCAATAATACCAATTTCTTTGAAATTCTCTGGTGATTTGTAAATGGCGCTGGCGTCATGAGTAATTTTCCGTCGATGAGTTCATACCGTTTGTCCTCCGGTGTTTTCAGATAATCATCGTATGTATACTTTTTCTTTTCTAAAATGGTTATTGTCATAACAAACTCCTAATCTGAATATGACGAACTCTTAGACCCACGGATTATGTTTCTTCTCATCCGCAATCGTTGTTGATTGGCCATGACCGGGATAAACCACGGTGCGCTCATCAAGGACAAACAATCGTTCCCTGATAGCTCGAATCAGTTTTTCCTGACTGCAGCCCGGAAAGTCCGTCCGCCCTATGCCTTCTTTAAAAAGGCTGTCTCCGGAAAACAATACCGGTAATTGTCCGTTTTTCAAATTCTTACTGTATAAACATATTCCACCTGGCGTATGCCCCGGTGTGTAAATTACCTCAAATGTATAACTACCCACGGCAACGACATCCCCGTCCTTTAACAACCGGTCTGCCTGTGGAGATCTCACCGTTTTACCGCCAAAAAACGCCGCAAGGATGGAAAGATTTTTTGCGGGATACGGCAACATGTCCTGATCATCCTCATGCACACAGATCTGGATATCGGGGAATGCCTTTTTTAGGGTTGCGTTGGCGCCGATATGATCTCCATGTCCATGAGTAAGGACAATGAGTTTAGGTACCAGTTTCCTCTCCCGGACAAAGGCAATGATGTTTTCTGCATCCGCGCCGGGATCAATAATCATCGCCTCTGCCGCATTCTCATCAACCACAATATAGCAACATACCTGCAAAGGCCCAACAGGTATCTTCTGGATAACCATGCCGCTACTTTTTACGCAGATAGTCTTCAATTATTTCCTTCAATTCGCATGGTCCTTTGTTGTCCAGCAATCCGATAATCTTTCGTTCCCGTTCTGCATTTTCTACAGCATCTGAGGCGTGTGCGGCATTTTTCATGATATCCTCGCCGTAAATCCTGCGCACCTTGCCGGGTTCTCCCTTCTTCGAGTCAGTGGGTCCCAGAATATTTCTGATCTTGGTTATCGCATCGGGTCCCCGATATAAAAGGGCAAGGCATCGCGCCGTGCCTGGCTTTTTCCTGTCGGCAGCGATTGTCTTTTCCGGGTCTAGTCCCGTCATATACTGAACGATTTTATTGAATTCCGCCCGCGCATTTATATCCTTTAACTGATCGGATAATTGTTCTGCATGGGTGGCAGTAATCGTGCCTGGCACTTCAAAGGAAAAGAGGGATTTAAAACCTTCCTTCAGTTTTTCAGCGATCTTTTCCGGTTTTGGTTTTAATTTTTCCCTGAAGATATTGATCAAAGGCCCGTAGAATTCTTCCGCCTGCGCAATACTCATCCTCAAAAGTTTCATGCCCACAATGAACAAACCCGTTCTTGAGAACATATCAATAATGTTTCCGGGGAGCGGACTTTGTTCTTCAAAGGGTTTCAGGATAACGAGCGTTGTCTCTGCCCTGGTTCCTTCGGGAAATTTAACTATATCCTCCAGCACACCGCTGTCCTTCGGTAAATACTCGGCGAATAAGGCAAGCTGTTTGTTATTCGTTGCGGGGTCTGCCGAGGAAACAACTGCGGGTTCAAAATATTCGACCGTGCCATCAGACCTTTCCACATAATCTCCAAAACTTCCACGAACCGTATGTCCCTGAAAGCTGGTAATCGGGCCAATCACGTCATCTTTGAGCTTCGCAATAGCCTGAGGCCCTTTAAAGAACAGCACTACCGTCCGGTTGGAAATGCCAAATTTATTCTCTTTGCGAAAATTGCCGTTCACATAGTTGATCATGACCTTTTTCCAAGCAGGCTTGATATCCTGCTCTTCAATGGTAGCGCAATATTTATCAACAAAACCGTCGCTTGGCGCAAACATTGTTGCGCCAATAATTTCAAGGTTTGTTAGTGAAAGTAAACGTCCCAGGATACCCCCCGTCCGGCTTTTTAAAAGGCTATAGGGTGTAATCAGTGCATAGGTTAATTCATCCGCCATAACTATATTTCTCTCCAAAAACAGGATACCCAACAAAATACAAAACAGAAAAAATTAAAAGATAAGGAGAAAGGGCAAATCAGAAAAGTTTCTCCACCAGTTTCTTCTCTGCTTTATCCTTTCTCCTTATTTTGCAGAATTTTAACACAATCAATGAAGCAGGTCAAATACTTTTAAACGAGGGCAAGTATTTCCGGTTGATTCATGAGGAGCGATTCGTGGCCAAAGAGTTCCCGTATGTTCGATAAAAATGTATCCGTCACGGTTACGAAATATTGACTGGACGATTTAATATAAACATGTTCCTGATTTGGCAGCATAATCTCAAAGAAGAGGGGGCACGTGCCGCTGTGTTTCCTGATGCTTTCCCTGAGTTGCGCCAATTTTGCCTCATGATATTGATTTGTATCCAACTGCAGCGTAATGCATTTCGTCAGGCGTCTGAGCGCATCATTTACACCGACAATCTCCTTTATGCGTATTGACGGCGCTGAATTCTGAAATCCAACCTGGCCTTTTACAAAAACAACCTCTTCAATATTCAAAAGCGATTGATACGTTTTGATATCCTTGCCAAAAGCAACGCATTCGACAGCCCCATTCATATCCTCAAGGGTAATTTTCACCATGGGGTCACCTCTTTTCGTTGTGCTATGCGTAATACCGGAAATCATACCACCGATGACCACATCGTTACCTTCTGGTAGTTCCGAAAGTTCTCCAGAGGAAGCAGTAGATAGTTGCCCGATCTTCTCCTTGTAGGCGCTTAGCGGGTGTGAACTCAGGTAAAGCCCCAGACTCTCTTTTTCGGCCTGTCTTTTCTCCTTTTCGCTCCATTGTGGTACGGCAGCATCAGCGCCAAAATCCTTTTTCCCAAATATCTCTGCTTCGTTGTCCACTTTAAATAAGGATTTTTGACCTGTCCGTCTATCCTTATTTACCACACTCCCAATCTGCATGGTCGCATCAAGTCCGGCAAGCAGTTTTGCCCGATCATCACACAACGCGTCAAAACACCCTGATTTAATGAGAGATTCCAATACCTGTTTGTTCACAACGCGCAGATCAACCCGCTTACAAACATCCATACAGGAAGTAAACCCCCCGTCTTTATTTCTCGCCTGAACTATTGATTCAATAGCCTTGTCGCCAACATTTTTGATAGCGCCCAACCCATACCGTATTTTGTTTCCCTGGGAAATCGTAAAGTCATTCTGGCTTTCGTTAATATCGGGGGGGAGGATTTTAATACCCGTACGGCGGCAATCGTCTATGTACTCCACAATTTTATCCGTATTTTCCTTTTCACAACTCAACTGGGCGACCATATACTGGACGGTATAATTCGTTTTCAAATAGGCCGTCTGATAAGTAATGACGGCATATGCCGCTGAATGTGACTTATTGAAGCCATAACCCGCAAAGAATTCCATGAGTTCGAATATACTCTGGGCGGTTTCCTTCGGAATCCCATTTGCCAAGGCGCCATTGATAAATTGATCCTTAAACTTTGCCATAATCTCCGGCTTTTTCTTTCCCATTGCCTTACGGAGGTTGTCGGCCTGGTTCAGACTAAAACCGGCCAGCCGGTTGGCAATACGCATTACCTGTTCCTGATACAGGATTACTCCATGCGTTTCTTTCAGGAGCGGTTCAAGTAACGGATGTAAGTACGTAACCTCCTCGCGACCGTGTTTCCGGTTAATAAAAGAGTCCACCATGCCGCTCTGCAATGGACCTGGACGATACAAGGCCACCAGGGGTAAGATATCTCCAAACCTGTCGGGTTTGAGTTTTTTCAGCAGTTCTTTAAATCCCCTGCTGGTTTCTACCTGGAACACGCCCTTTACATCTCCGCGGGATAACAGGTCATACGTTTTTTTGTCGTCCATGGGGATTTTCGTAAGATCGATATCATTACCCGTCGTCTCACGGATCAATTTGAGCGCCTTATCAAGCACCGTTAATTTTCTGACGCCAAGGAAATCGGCCTTCAAGAGGCCAATTTTGTCTACTAATATTTCGTCATAGAATTGTGTCGTTACGACATCGCCATTTTTTGCAAGCGGCACATATTCCGTTAATGGTTCGTCAGAAATGACAATACCGGCGGCATGAACAGACGCGTGACGGCACAATCCCTCCAGCTTTTTGGAAATATCAAACAAATCATGGATATGCTTTTCGTTTTCATAGAGCGCTTTTAAAGCTGGTTCTTGTTCCAGCGCCTGTTTCAGGGTGATATTAAGGGTATTGGGTATGAGTTTGGCAACTTTATCCACTTCAGAAAGCGGGATATTCATAACCCTGCCTACATCACGAATAACGGCCTTTGCCTTCATGGTTCCGAAGGTAATGATCTGGGCAACGTTACTATCCCCGCCATATTTTTTCCTGACGTACTGGATAACCTTTTCACGTCCCTCTGCGCAGAAATCGATATCAAGATCAGGCATGGAGATTCTTTCTGCATTCAGGAACCTCTCAAAGAGCAAATCGTTTTCGATGGGGTCAATATTGGTAATATTTAATACGTAGGCAACCAGGCTTCCCGCCCCGGAGCCGCGGCCTGTCGCCGGGATGCGCTGTTGCACGGCAAAATTGATAAAATCCCATACAATCAGAAAATAGTCTATAAAGCCCGTATCTTCAATGACCTTGAGTTCATAGTCCAAACGTTCGCGGACTTCCTGCGTGATAGAGCCATATTTTCGGATTGCGCCCTCCTCGCAGAGCTTTCTCAGGTAGACGTTGTTTGTCATACCATCGGGCGCAATAAATTTCGGCAGGTGTACCTTCCCAAAGTTCATGGTTACACTGCAACGATCGGCTATTTTTACCGTATTTTCAAGGGCTTCGGGGATATGCTGAAAGACACGGTACATCTCGTCCGCGCTTTTAAAATAAAATTCATTCGACCCGAATTTTAACCGTTGAACATCCGACAAATGCTTTCCTGTATTAATGCACAAGAGCACATCGTGGGCTGTCGAGTCATCTACGTTCATGTAATGGATATCATTGGTAGCAACGAGTGAGACCCCTAATTTTTTCCCTATTTCCACCGCCTCTGCAACTAATCTGTCCTGCTGTTCAATCTTATTGTTCTGGACTTCCAGGAAAAAATTTTCCGGGCCAAAGATATCCAGGTATCCCTTTGCCACGTTTACTGCCTCTTCAAAACGATTGCTTCCCAGATAACGATTAATCTCAGAAGTCATACATCCGCTCAGACAGATAAGTCCTTTGGAATGGTTTTTGAGCAGCGCCTTGTCAATACGCGGTTTATAGTAAAAACCTTCCAGGTATGCGGATGTGGTAAGTTTTAAAAGATTATGGTACCCCTCATTATTTTCGGCAAGGAGGGTAATGTGGCTCATTGTTTCTTTTCCATGCCCGGATTCCTTATCAAGGCGGCTGCCCTGCGCAACATACGCCTCATATCCCAGAATGGGTTTGATGCCCTTTGACTTTGCCGCCTCGTAAAATTCCACAGCGCCAAACATGTTTCCATGATCCGTCAGCGCAAGGGCGGGCATTTTAAGTTGAATAGCCTTATCAACGAGGTCGCTCACCTTGCAGGCGCCGTCCAGGAGACTATATTCGCTGTGGACGTGGAGATGAATAAAATTATCTTTGCTCATATTTTATACGTATACCTTTAAAGACACTTTTACAACGAAAAATACAAAAAATAGTATATCACAAATGCTTTCAGAAATGATAAAAATTCTTTTGTGTTCTTTGCGCCTCTGTGACGTACTCTCATCGGTAGCCTTGCTTCCCTTTATTTCCAAAAGAGATCGTGTGTATGGCAGCCCTGTATCCCGAAGGGAATTTGGTTAAAAGAATTACTTGAAAAGCTTGGATATGCAGATACAATGAGAAAAATTAACAATCAATAACGACATCCTGAATTTATAAATTTGAGGCTTTATTATGAAATTTACCAAGATGCATGGCATTGGCAACGATTATGTTTATGTCAACTGCTTTGAAGAAGAAGTCAAAGAACCGTCACGTTTGGCAACCATCATAAGCGATAGACACTTTGGGGTGGGGTCGGACGGACTCATCCTCATCCTGCCTTCAAAGGTTGCGGATTGCAGGATGCGTATCTTTAATGCAGACGGCAGCGAGGCACAGATGTGTGGGAATGGCATCCGATGCGTGGCAAAATATGTGTATGACCACAAGATCACTCAAAAAAACCCTCTTACCGTCGAAACCCTTGCGGGAATTAAAACCATACAGCTTTTTACACAAAACGGCAAGGTAACCAGCGCTCAGGTTAATATGGGCAAACCGGGGCTCATGCGCGCAGAGATTCCTATGATAGGCAAAGAAACCCAGGTAGTTGATGAACTTTTAATCCTCGAAAGCGGGGTATCGTACAGGATAACTTGTGTTTCTATGGGAAATCCTCATTGTGTTATCTTTATCGATAATTTTGACACGATAGACCTTGTCAAACATGGCACAGAAATTGAGCGAAACCGCTTATTCCCCGAACGGACAAATGTCCATTTTGTCAAAATCCATACCCCGGAAGAAGTCACAGTAAAGACCTGGGAGCGCGGATCAGGAATAACTCAGGCATGCGGCACTGGCGCTTCGGCTGTGTGTGTTGCAGGCGTTCTCAATAAAAGAACAGATCGTAAAATACGCGCCCATTTACCCGGTGGCGATTTAGAACTGGAATGGGCAGAAGATGGAAACGTTTATATGACAGGCCCGGCCACAGAGGTGTTTAAGGGGGAATGGTAAATTAGGCCTGTTTCGCTTTTCACTGTAGCGCGGTTTGAACTGTTTGAACCGTTTAAACGGCTTACGTTGTGTACAAGGCGGGTTGTGTTTTTTCCCACGGAATGAACAACTGATGCAAAAATTCGAATTTCAAAAGAGCCAGTTCTGGCGGATGTGTTTTTTCACTTGAGACAGTTTCTTTAGTGGCGTATAAAAGGGGAGACCTGACATAATGGCCTCCTTTGATTACAAGGGGTTACAATTGCAAATTGGCTAAAGGTCTCCATAATTCTACGTGACCAAAAAATTTATTAATTCACCTCGGATAACCTCGATTATGGCGAATAATGTTTTTCGTTTATTTAATAATCCTACGGACGAAGTGCAAACAAACCTTGAGAAAGAAAATGAGCTTCTTTGCTGTAAACTCTTCGATCTGACTGATAGTGATATCCAGGAAATAGACACAACTCTTGCTACTCAAAGATCATGCAAGCATTGAAGGGTATTTCCAGTGAATAATATAAAACAAAAACTTATAGTATCTGCAAACAGAAAGAAAAAGCTTATATATCAAAAAGATCTCGAAGATGCAAGTAGCCTTGCAAACCAACCGCCCACAACTGAAACTCTTTACACGCTTGAAGAAATCGCCGTTTTAACAGAAGACTTAATGTCGATTGATGCCCCTACTGACAAAAATGGGCGCATTCTTGAAGTTCGTCCCAAAGGACATTGGTTTGAATTTGAGGTTGCCAGGAAACTTGGTTACAATTACCCCCCAGGCGCTGGATTGTTTCCTGATATCCGCAATCAAGCCCTCAAAATCAAACATCATACAGGTAAAAATATAACTGTCGATTTCGGTCGTTATCATCCTGGTTCTACCGTAACCATAAATGAAACCTGGAATCGCCAACTTCAGTTCAAAGTTAATCAAATTCGTTTCCTCATTGCACTCGCTCCTCCTCCCGAATTCAAAGTTACAACTCTTATCGTTCTCACTGGTGCACAAATTGATAGTGTTTTTGGTGTTTCACCAAAAGAGACAATTAAATATCAAATGGGAATCTCCAAAAAGTGGAAAGAAGCACATCGTGGAAAAATGATGATTGGAAAGAAAGTTTGGTCATCTGAATAATGCAAACTGCATTTGAAAATGCACCTTTCGAAGTTTTATAAATTTGTTGTCAAATGAAAAACCTTAAACATTTGTTATATAAAGTCCTCACCATTGCCGGTTCAGACTCAGGCGGCGGCGCGGGTATACAGG
>JAXMAC010000018.1:0-20388 GCA_046350595.1 Candidatus Brocadiaceae bacterium
ACAGCATAAATTTGGGGTTGTGCAGCGTTTGAAATTAAAGGAGAAAGGGGTTTCCCCCGATGTGCTTGTCATGACGGCTACCCCCATTCCCCGTACCCTTTCCCTCACCTTGTTTGGTGATTTAGATATTTCTATACTGGATGAAATGCCGTCGGGACGCACTCCCGTAAAAACCCTCTGGATACCGGCAGGTAAAGAAACCGATACGTATGATTTTATTAAAGGTGAGATTGCAAATGGGCGGCAGGCATTTATTGTTTACCCTCTTGTTGAAGAATCAGAGGCGCTGGATCTGAAATCGGCCGTTACCGAGGCAAAACGTCTTCAAACGGAGATATTCCCATTGCTCAGGATTGGACTGCTCCATGGCCAGATGAAGCCTGCGGATAAGGATAAAGTCATGCTCGATTTTAAGGAAAAAAAATATGATATCCTGGTATCAACCATAATCATTGAAGTGGGGATTGATATACCCAATGCCACCGTTATGGTTATAGAACACGCTGAACGGTTTGGACTTGCCCAGCTTCACCAATTGCGTGGGCGTATTGGCAGGGGAGGCGGGCAATCGTACTGCATACTTTTCGGAAACCCAAAGACCTTTGAGGCGCGTGAACGCCTCAGGATTATGACGAGGACGAATGACGGATTCAAGATTGCGGAATTGGATTTCAGGCTCAGGGGGCCGGGAGAATTTTTTGGAACACGCCAGCACGGATTGCCGGAATTAAAAATCAGCGACCTCTTTAAAGATTTTCAGATACTTAAACAGGCACGCAAGGATGCCTTTGACCTGGTCGTCAAAGACCCCCATTTAACCTTAGAACCGCATCAGAAGATAAAACAAAAAGTGCTTGAGACATTTAAAGACAGGTTGGAACTGATTAAAATAGGATAGAGAGAGGAATTTTATACAATATAACAGTTTGCACAGGTTAAGCGGCTTAAACTGTTTAAACGGTTTAATCGGTTTAAGCAGTTCAAGCCGTTTATTGCCAACCACAAGGTGTCAGCGCTACAATAAAAAGTCGCCGAAAGCCTGATTTATGACTTTGGAGTTTCAATATCGGGAGAGAACGTCCATCACTTTGACCGCTATGTCATACTTCGTTTCACATTGCGCCTCAACTTCTTTTCGTGCGTTAATTACGTAAGCCCGGTGTTTTTCTCCAACAATCTCATCCTGATTGTTGGCAACAACAAAATCTGCATTGTTTTCTTTTAACGAGGCATATGCCCTCTCGATAAGTTCTTCTTTTGAAATGCCTGCCTCTAGTTTAAAACTTACTAACAGGGCTTGCGGCCATAGCGTCCGTAAAAGTTTTATGACCTTGGGTGTTTTGACCAGGGTTAAGGTCAATGTGTCTTTATTTGAAGCTATTTTACCGCTCGTGTATTTCTCGGTGATGTAGTCAAGGACGGCCATGGCGTGAAAAATGGTATCGAACGGTTTATCTTTTAATTTCTCTTTGATCGTTATGAGTAAATCGTCAAATGTTTCTATTTCTATCAGAGTGAGGCGGTCAAAATTATTTTTACCCGGCAATGTGCAATCAGGGATACAACTGCCCATTCCGTACACGAAAGTTACCGACGCCCCTCTTTTCATTGCTTCTGTTGCAAGAAGAGATCCCAGCCGTCCTGTTGACTTATTGCTTATGTATCGCACATCGTCTATATAACCTCTTATAGGCCCTGATGTTATCATGATATTTTTCCCTGCCAGATTCTCCACGTTTTTACCTCTTTTAATCAGCTATGGACAAACGCAGTTTAGCCATGCTGCACGGCCCTGCTGAAATTTAAATTTTTTGAGCGTTATCCAGGCAAAAATAAAAAATACAACTTGAATAACTATTGTTTATTTTATAATATTCAGGTTTTATAACATTTAAAATATGAGCGCTGACATTTTAATCTGTAAATATTACAACACGACCATTGTCTAAGATGCAAATATAATTTAAATTTAATAGAATTTTAAAAATAATGTGGTTCTTTATTCCATTTAAAATCATCGGAAGATTTGTTCATACATTTATACGGGAACTCGGCAGGATGGCGTGTTTTCTTGCCGTTTCGTCATCCTGTATAATATTTCCCCCCTATTTGTTTCGAAGGACGATTAAGCAGATTAATTTTATTGGCGCTAAAACGACGCCGGTTATTGTTTTGACGGGTTTGTTTACGGGAATGGTGCTGGCCTTGCAATCGTACTATGCGTTAGCCAAGTTTGGCGCTGAGGCAGCCCTTGGGCCAGCGGTCGCTCTATCCCTGATACGGGAACTCGGCCCTGTCATTTCAGCCTTAATGGTTACGGGGTGTGCCGGTTCTGCAGTAACGGCAGAGATCGGCATTATGAGGATAACCGAGCAAATTGACGCCCTCGATGCCATGGCATTAAATCCATACAAATATCTGGTTAATCCCAATTTGTTGGCGGGGGTGATATCGCTTCCTCTCTTAAATGCTATCTTTGTTGTAATAGGTGTTTTTGGGGGAAGTGTTGTAAGTTCAGGGCTTATGGGTGTATCGAGTGGAACCTATTTTGGAGGAATACAAGACTTCGTAAGATCACGGGATATTTTGGAGGGAATTTACAAGTCTTTGAGCTTTGGCGTCCTGATTACCTGGATAAGCTGTTATAAGGGATATTGCACGGGATATGGGGCGGAGGGCGTCAGTAAATCGACTACTCAGGCTGTTGTACTTTCATCGGTTGTCATCCTGATATGGGATTACTTTTTAACGTCTATATTAGTAACGTAAAAACATTCATGATAGAAGTCGTTGATTTATACAAGAGTTTTAATGGCTATGAAGTGCTTCGAGGTCTTAGCCTGAAGGTAGAAACAGGTCAAATCCTTGCGTTGATCGGGGGGAGTGGAAAGGGAAAATCAGTACTGCTGAAACATATCATTGGTCTGGTACGGCCAGACCGTGGCAAGATATTGATCGACAACCTGGATATCAGCAAACTGAGGGGGAAGCAGTTGAAGCAATTAAAGGAGCGATGCAGTATCGTTTTTCAGGGGGGGGCATTGTTTGATTCCCTTACGGTGTTTGAAAATGTGGCGTTTCCACTCCGGGAGAAAACGAAGATGAAGGAATCTCAAATCCAGGATACCGTATTCCAGGAGTTAGCACGCGTGGGTCTTTCAGGCGCAGAGCATAAATATCCCGCAGAAATCAGCGGTGGAATGAAGAAACGGGTGGCGCTTGCACGCTGTCTGGTAATGCATCCGGAAATAGTCCTTTTTGACGAACCGACAACCGGTCTTGACCCCTTGATAAGCAAGGCAATCCATAATCTCATCAGGGAGTGTCAGAGGGGGCTTAATTTTACGGCTATCATCGTTACCCACGAGGTGCCCGCCATTTTTTCAATGGTGGATAGAGTTGCCATGCTTTACGAGGGGAGGATTCTGGCTTCGGGTACTCCGGAGGAAATACAGAATTCACAAGACCCGGTAATCCATCAGTTTATTCATGGAGAACTGGAAGGCCCTATTTCCATAACGTAAGTTGGTTCCTATCAAAAAACATTAAATATTTATTAAAAATAATCGCTTCGGTTTTCGAACGAATACTATAAGAGGTTAAGAGTTATGAAGAAGAAATTTGATATTGAAATCGCCGTGGGTATATTTGTTTTCTTTGGTCTTTTATGCATGGGTTATATTTCTGTAAAATTGGGAAAGGTTAACCTGATAGGTTCCCATTACTATCCGGTAAGCGCCGTATTCAGCACGGTGAAGGGGCTTAAAAAAGATACCCCCGTGGAAATAGCAGGGGTAGAGATTGGTAAGGTTGCAGATATTAAACTTGTTGATTACACGGCAGTTGTTAACTTGATGATTCGGGACGGGATAAAACTCCAGGATGACGCAATTGCGTCTATTCGCACCAAAGGACTTTTGGGTGAAAAGTATGTTGAAATCGTGCCGGGAGGCTCGGATGAATTAATAAAACCCGGCGGCAAATTACGTGAAACGGAACCGCCGATTGATTTAGAAAAGTTAATAGGAAATTTTGTTTTTGGGAAAGTGAAGGAATGAGAGAATGAAGTATAGAAAAATTATATCGTTAGCGTGTATTGGGTTATTTTTCATGGTATGCGGGGTTGCTTCGGTAATGGCCGAGGGCGAACCCGGTAAACTGCTTATGAATACTATTGATAGGGGACTGTCCATCCTGAAAGACCCTGCCTGGAAGGGAGAAAATAAGATACTGGAGCGCCGGCAGAAACTGTGGCAGGAGATTTCACCGGTGTTTAATTTTGAAGAAATGTCCAAAAGGGCGCTTGGTCAGTACTGGAAACAGCGCACGACCGAAGAGAAAAAGGAATTTATAGAATTATTTACGGTAATCCTGAAAGACGCTTATATAGGAAAGACCGATACATATTCCGGGGAAAAGGTCGTATTTCTGGGAGAAAAACAGGATGGCAATTACGCCAAAGTACAAACCAAACTGATCACCAACCAGGGGACGGAAGTTGCCGTTGATTACAACATGCTCAATAATCAGGGAAAATGGACAATTTACGATGTGATTATTGAAGGCGTCAGTCTGGTCAATAACTACCGGAGTCAGTTTAATAACATCCTGATGAAATCGTCGTATAGCGAGCTTGTTCAAAAAATAAGAGGGAAGAAGGGATAAATCAGGCGCATTCCCCAGTTAAAAAAGGAGAAACGATGGGGTGGTCCTTGCCGCTTATAATATCAAGGTTTTTAAATACTCATTAATAGTATCAATAACGAAAAAAAATATAATATGCAGACATTCTAAGAGGAACAATCGATGAGAAAATTTATATTATTAAAGTCTTTCTGTATTTTGACGCTATTCTTTTCTGTAAGGGCCGTATTCGCAGAGACCTTGCCGGTGCCCCAGCCGGAGGTACCGGCTGAAGCATCAGCCGGGAATGACGATATTTCTGACAGTGACCCTATGATGGATGAAGGTGAAGAAGCAGGGCAGCCACCCATGGAATCAGAAACTCCTCCGATAAAAGACTCATTTCCAACCTTTAACAAGGCCATGTTTACCTTTAACGACAAGGCATTTCATTATTTCTTTAAGCCTATTTATACGGGATATAATTCGATGATACCGTTAGAAGCACGGGTAAGTGTGAGAGATATGTACACAAATCTAAAAATGCCCGTCCGTTTCTTCAACTGCCTCTTCCAGAGTAAATACAAAGGCGCCGGTACGGAGATGCTCCGGTTTGTGATTAATAGTACGGTGGGGGTAGGTGGATTTTGGGACCCGGCGCGATCCTTATTCCATATTAAAAAGGAAGACCGTGATTTTGGACAAACCCTGGGAAAATACAATATGAAACCCGGCACGTACATCGTGTGGCCAATCATTGGTCCTTCGAACGTGCGTGACACGTTTGGATACGCAGGCGATACCCTGTTGAATCCGCTCAGTTGGGTTTCCTACTTCTTTTTTACGCCGTTAGAGGGTGTTGGAAACCACCTGTATGAGAGTGTCAACGATGTCTCCATAGATAAAGGCAGTACCTATGAAAGCATAACAAAACCCGCAATTGACCCGTACATTGCAATTCAGGATGCCTATACACAAAACAGGAATAAGAAGATGAAGGAGTAATAAAGAACCTCATGGACACAGAGACGCAAAATCTTGCGTCTCTGTGTCTCGGTGTAATATTCCTGAACATTAAATTTGTTTTAGTGTAACGCAAGACTTTAGCTTTACAACCTCCGCAGATTCAAACATGAAGGTTTGAATTACACCATTCGAAAGATTGCCAATAACAGACCAAAATTTTCTTTCTTGTTTCCGTGGTCAACAAACCGTCATCGTCCTGTTCAATCTTTTCTCTCCTTTCAATCATGGCAAATATTGCCTTATCCACGGTAAATGGGTGGAATTCTTCAATTAGGTCTTAAACGAGGATTGGTTTTCCCGATTGATAAATACGAAGAATCCTCACATGGGATAGAGGCCCCCTCTGATATTGGAATGGTATTCTGGCGATGTTCATAGTGTATTCGTCAATTAAATATTGTTTTCCACATAACCTCTGCCCCATACGTTTTTTCATGCCTTCGTATAATAAAATGCCCTTCCGCGACGATGTCTTTCATAAAAGAATCCGATTGATTAAATGTTCATATAATATATATTAATAACCTCATTTAACAAGCCATTAGCTTTAAGGCATTATAACAAATGCATAAAAACAAAAGAATGAATAGTAGATCATGATTTCTGAAGACATGGAAAATAATATTGATATTGTCAAATATCTCGAAAGATACAGAGTTGATAGCGATAGAGAAGCAGCAAGAGGTATTTTGTTTAAATATCTGGAAGACCTCTTTAAAGTTTGTACATGCGCATTTCCCCGCAACGAAGATAAAGGGGAAAAATAAGGCAAATTTTACGAGATGTTGTATAGAGCGGCAATATTGAAGAAGAATTCGATATTGAGGATAACCGCAAATCTGGTAAAAACAGTAACGGATATTTCCTCAAATATGACGCTTGAGAATTCACCTGCATTTAAAGCAAACCTTAACGGTGTGAAAAGGCGGAAGGGCATTTTATTATACGAAGGCATGAAAAAACGTATGGGGCAGAGGTTGTTCGGAAAATTTATAACGATTAAGAAAGGGGTTAATTATGTTGCGGATATTTTCAGTTCTAATGACCGAAGAAACTGAAGCATTATTGCGAAGCAGCATAACAAAGAGGAATAATTATGTGTGATATTCTGCGTTGATGGTAACGTATTCGTGTGACAGGTCGCAGGTCCAGACGGTGTCTGAAGAAGCGCCAAGACCGAGTTCCAGGCGGATATGGATGTCCTTGCTTTTCATGGAGGCGCTCAGTACTCCAAGGTCACATGGGGTGGGCATTCCTTTGGCGAAAATTAAAATATTGTTGATATAAAGATTTGTCTTCAATTCGTCGAGTTCCACACCTGCATACCCGGCGGCAGAAACGATACGACCCCAATTGGGGTCTTCGCCGTTGAGCGCTGTCTTGACAAGCGGCGAGTCTGCAATTGACCGGGCAATCCGCGCAGCGTCGTAACGTGATCGTGCGCCGACCACGTCTATCTGGACAAATTTTGTGGCCCCCTCGCCATCCTTTACAATAGCATGGGCAAGGTATTTTGCCACGAAATCAAGACCTTCCTGAAATTTTTCTAAATCCGCATGCTGAGATGTCACGCTTACCCCGGAAGCACCATTTGCCATGATGGCAATGGTATCGTTGGTACTCATGTGACCATCGATAGTAATGCGGTTAAACGAGGATTCTACACATTTTTTGAGGCACTCGTTCAAAAAAGCGGCTGGAATGGAGACGTCAGTTGTAAGAAAGCAGAGCATTGTCGCCATGTTTGGGGCAATCATGCCGGCGCCTTTGGCAATACCGCCAATAGTCACATCCCTGTTGTTTATCTTCAACCTTACCGCAATGTCTTTTTGCCTTGTATCAGTCGTCATGATGGCCCGCGCCATGGCATCACCATGTGCACGGGTATTTCCCAAGGATGTGGTTGCATTATGAATGCCATAAATAAGCTTGTCCATGGGAAGTTGACGTCCGATAATGCCGGTGGATGCAACCAGGACTTCATCTTCTGAAATTTTCAAACACCTCGCGGCGCTACGCGCCATTTCCACAGCATTTTTGTAGCCCTGCTCTCCGGTACAGGCGTTTGCATTGCCACTGTTCATGACAAGGGCGCGTACTTTTCCTTTCCGGGCGACATTTCTACTGTATTTTACGGGCGCTGCATAAAGCTGGTTTGTGGTAAACAGGGCAGCGCCTGCTGCGGGGTATTCCGAATAGATCACGCCGACGTCGAGACTGTCTTTCATGGTTTTGATGCCACAATAGACAGCCCCGGCCAGAAACCCCTTTGGGGCAACAACACTTCCTGCCGTAATAACTTCCACGTTATGAATACTCTTTCTATGGTTCTGTGAACAAAGACACGGTGATCGAAATACCTATGTACGAGGTGCTATGCCTGAGGATTCAGGGAATGCACACATTTCTTGCAAGCTGCGGACATCAGAGAATAAATACGGCTGCTGCCACCACGGTGGTCCACAAACCATTTTTATCGCCGCGCGCAGCCTGGGTGATGTTGCGTGTTTTTACAATTTTACCGCTCATGCGGTAGGTTTCTTTGCGCTCATCATAATTCTTTGCGGGGTCAAACTCGATACCCAGGGTACTTGCCAACATGGTAGCGGCAAGGTCTTCCGCATAGTCGCCTGATTTCTCTTCGGTTTCACCATATGCATGGTGTTCGCTCAGGTAACCGTAGTGTTCCTGTTCAGAGGGAACTGCCATACCAACAGAGGCTGTTATCATTCGATTGGGTTCATTGGTAGAATTCTCGCTCATAACGCAAAAAACAACCTGTCCGGCTTTCAGCATCGGCACCCCTTGTTCTTTCGTAACAATTTTGCAATTCGGGGGGAAGATACTCGAAACCCGCACCAGGTTGCATTTTTCAATGCCTGCCACCCGCAATGCAAGCTCAAACGACTGTAACTTATCTTTATGTTTTCCAGCACCCTTGGTAAAGAATACCAACCTAGGTATGTTCATGATTGCCTGGCTCCTCAAACAATAAAAAAATCATAAAAAAGATAAAAGAAAATGAGTGTGTTAGTGAAACAAATTTCACATTGAAATGCAATATAATTTTTTTGTAATAAAGCGCCTTTTTTGAAAGGAATCTGTGCGCCTTAATTTTCGCTTATTTCCAGCTTGTTTCAATCAATATGTTTAACGCCTTTTTTGCATTACCCGTATCGATTGATTGCGCAGCGATTTCTAATCCTTCCCTGAAATTATCTGCCAAACCGCCAGCGATGATCGCTGCCGACGCGTTAAAAAGGACAATATCCCTTTTCGGGCCGTCGCTGCCTTCGAGAACTTTCCTGACGACCTGTGCGCTCTCCTCCGGCGTGTTTACGGTCAGGTCTGAAAGTTTTGATTTTCTTATCCCAAAATCTTCCGGATTCAGATAATAACTTTTCACAACATTTCCCGTGAGTTCGCACACCTTGGTCTTATCGGTGACCGTTATTTCATCCAGTCCGTCCAGTCCGTGGACAACAAAGGTATGCTGGTCGCCAAGATTTTTGAGCACCTCTGCAATAATAATGGTCATATGTTCATTGTACACGCCGAGAATACGGTGGGTAGCTCCTGAAGGGTTTGCTAAGGGGCCTAAAATGTTGAATATCGTACGAATGCCAATTTCTTTTCGCGGACCAACGGCATGTTTCATTGCCTGGTGCAGGAGTGGCGCAAAAAGAAACCCTATATTGGCAGTTGCAATGCATTTTTCTACCGTTTTGACGTCCGCTTCGATGTTTACACCCAGATATTTCAAGACGTCTGCGCTTCCACACATGCTGGAAGAAGCCTTGTTGCCGTGTTTGGCCACCTTGAGACCGGCGCCTGCCACGACGAAGGCTGTTGCCGTTGAGATATTGAAGGTGTTTTTCGCATCTCCGCCCGTCCCACAGGTGTCGATAATTATACCCTCGCCTGCATGTATTTTGACTGCCTTACGTCGCAGTGCAATAGCGCATCCCGTAATTTCTTCAACGGTTTCTCCTTTCATCCTGAGAGCAGTGAGAAAAGATGCAATTTGTGCATTGGTGGCGTTTCCATCCATGATTTGTGTCATGACTGAAAAACTTTCTTCTGTGCCGAGATCCTGTTTGTTTACCAGTTTGGATATGGTTTCTTTTATAGGCATAGATTATTACCTCATTAATTTTTATTTGACTTTTGATATAAAAAATTTATAATGTAACTTTTAAAATATAATACATAAAATGGTCATGGGAAAGGAATGTTAATTATTTATGGCGAAAATACAAATAACTGGTGATGAAAATATTCGGGACGCATTGCGAAGATTCAAAAAGATGTGTGATAAAGAAGGTATTATTAATCAGTCAAAACGTATAGCCTATTTCGAAAAACCGTCCGAAAGAAAGAGACGCGAAGAAAGCCGAAGGCTTAAAAATATTAAAAGGGCTCAAAAGCTTGGTATTCCCGGACAAACGCCAATTCGCCCGCAAAAGAGCAACTATTAGAATATATTCGTTTTAATATGGGGGATTCCATGACAACTTTGGCGCATCTCCCCACAGGAGTTCAAGGTCATAAAAATGTCTCATATCCTTATCGAAAAGATGAATGATTACATCTCCATAGTCCATGAGTATCCACTGGGCATCCGAATATCCCTCTCTTCCTCTCTCGCGGATATTATAATTTTGCAATTTTAACTGTATATCGGTTGCAATGCTTTGCAGCTGTTTCTTGTTGAGACCGCTGCAAATGACGAAATAATCGGTAATGAACGTTAACCGTTGTACATCAAAGATTATGATATCCTCACCCTTCTTATCGTCAGCAATCCTTGCACAAAGGATTGCGATGTCTTTTGAATCTATTGTTGCCGTTTCTCCTCCAAAACTATCTGTGTTTTGTGTCAACATTTTCACCAAAATCCGATCCGTATTGAACTGAAGAAGCGCCTTCCGTTAAACTGCTTCCACAATAATAACAAAACCTGGCGTACCGCGGATTAACCTCTACACAGTTTTCACACCGATGGTAGAGGAGTGTGCCGCAGAGAATGCAGAAATTTGATCCTTTTGCGTGATTGTCGAACTGACAATTTTCATTTGGACATACCCTGTCATCCTTTTCCGTAATCCCTTGCATAATGACCTCCTGATAAAATAGTAATACTAAATTCCGGGCAAAGTATCCCCCCTGCCCATAGTAAAAAGGGCAGAGGGGAATTTACCTCGTGAAGATGTCTCCTTAGGGGAGATGTAAGAACGCACCAATCTTTGGAGAAAATTTAATAATAACTCCGGCAAAAACTACGGATACAATCGACATTAATTTGAGCAGGATGTTCAACGAAGGACCCGATGTGTCCTTGAAAGGGTCGCCCACGGTATCACCCACAACAGCCGCCTTATGGGCGGAAGAACCCTTACCGCCGTACTGTCCGCTTTCAATATACTTTTTGGCGTTATCCCAAGCTCCACCGGCATTTGCCATGAAGACCGCAAGCAGGAAGCCCGTAGTTAAACTTCCGGCCAGAAGTCCTACAACGCCAGGCACACCCAGCACCAGGCCAGCAGCAATCGGCACAAGCAAAGCCAGGATCGAGGGGAGCATCATTTCTCGCTGCGCCCCCTTTGTGCTAATCGCCACACATGCAGCATAGTCGGGTTTTCCAGTTCCTTCCATGATTCCTGCAATTTCTCTGAATTGCCTTCTTACCTCTTCCACCATACTGCCGGCAGCGCGGCCAACGGCCTTCATCGTCAGGGCGCTGAATATAAATGATGAAAGACCGCCGATAAACAAGCCAACCAGCACCTTGGGGTTTATCAAGGTGATATCAAGATAGTCCATGAGTTCAGACAATTTTGCCTGGGCCAAATTTACAGAGGTCCCGGCAATCTGAATCGTGTGTGTGCCGGCCCTTTCCAGGCCAACCTTGATTTGTTCGACAAAGGAAGCAATCAATGCCATGGCCGTTAATGCAGCAGAACCAATAGCAAAGCCTTTTCCCGTTGCCGCCGTGGTATTGCCTAATGCATCGAGTGCATCCGTCCTCTCCCTGACATAGTGTTCGAGGCCGCTCATCTCTGCGTTTCCACCGGCGTTATCGGCAATTGGTCCGTAAGCGTCGGTTGCCAGGGTTAAACCCAGCGTTGAAAGCATGCCGACTGCCGCAATAGCGATTCCGTAAAGACCAAGCGAGATATTGGTAAAACCGCCTGCAAATCCATAACTCAGGATGATTGCAATAGAGATCGTGATGACGGGTAATGCTGTTGATAACATGCCCGTTGCAATACCGTCAATAATAACCGTTGCCGGTCCTGTTTTCGCCTGTCCGGCGATGCCTTTTGTGGGTTTGTAATTTGACGAAGTATAATACTCCGTGCCCTTACCGATAATAACTCCTGCAATCAATCCGGTCACAATAGAGCCCCAGACGCCAAAGTTATGGGGTAACAAGACCTTGATAATTACAGCGGAAAAAATCAGGATGAGGACGGAACTCAGATTAATACCCTTTCCAAGCGCTTTGAGAAGTTCCTTCTGTGTTGCCTCTTCTTTTGTTTTTACTGCGTAAATACCAATGATGGAAAGAATAACACCGATACCTGCAAGCACCATAGGCGCAATCATACCGGCTATGCCAAGTCCTGCCGTTATTCCCAGTGCAGCACAGGCAAGCATGGAATTATAATAGGATTCATACAAGTCTGCGCCCATACCTGCCACATCGCCAACGTTATCGCCAACGTTATCTGCGATTGTTGCAGGATTTCTTGGGTCATCCTCAGGGATGCCGGCCTCTACCTTGCCGACAAGGTCTGCGCCAACGTCTGCCGCCTTGGTAAATATTCCACCGCCAACCCTTGCAAATAGCGCCTGTGAACTTGCGCCGATACCAAAGCATGGCAACATCATTGCCATGTCAAGCAAGGTCACATTGGTGAACTTACGGAATACAAAGAACCATAATGAAATATCAAGAAGCCCCATACCCACAACGATCAAGCCCATAACAGCGCCGCTTCTGAATGCAACCTGGAGTCCCTGATTCAGGGATTTCCTTGCCGCCTCTGCTGTCCTCGAACTGGCGCTGGTAGCTGTCCTCATTCCTAAAAACCCGGCAAGACCCGATAAGAATCCGCTGGTAAGGAATGCAAACGGCACCACCTTCGACTGGACATGCAATCCGAAAGAGATGAAGAGTAGAACTAAAAATGCGCCAACAAAGAAAACGCTTACTACTTTGTACTGTTGTTTCAGATATGCATAAGCACCTTCCCGCACGTGGCTGGCAATAGAGACCATCTTTTCATTGCCATCAGGCGCCTTTATAACCTCTTTATAAAATTTCCGTGCAAAAATAAGGGCAAACAATGCGCCAACGGGGGCAATCCACCATACTCGGGGAATTGTATGCGATGTATCTTCTGTTGCCTTTTGTGTCTGTCCTTCCAGTTCGAACAATGGTTTGTCTTTGTGCGTGGACTCTCCCAGTTCAAACAGAGGCTTTTCCCCGCTTGACTTTATCGCCGTCTCTGCCTGGACGTGACGGGAAAGCAGTCCCGACCTCGACAATCCAAAGATCAGGATAGTTAGCATTAAAAGTATCATAAAAATGCTAACTCCGTTTTTTTTCTTTAAATCAGGTTTACGCTTACGCGAAAAATTGTTCATGAGCTTTAATCCTTTCTCCTTTCTATTAAAAATCGGTAATTACAATACATTACTCCCATACATCTTTTTTTGTCAAGCTTTGCAATGATTCCTTTTTCTTTTCCAGGGTATTGATAAACTCGCTTACATTCGTTTCCCTGTCGTCCGGATGGCGCGTACGATACATATTCCATTCCTGTACAGATGATTCAACATAATTGAGCGCTTTATCAAAATTTCCTTCTTTCTCCGCGCACAGCGAGGCACACCACAAGGTGTGACAGATAGTCCTTTCAATGGACATACTATTATGTATTTCTATTCTATTCTGCAAGGACTTTCTGAACCAGTAAATCGCTGATTCGTAATTGTCCTCCCCGTTTTTTTCCTTTAATTGTGTCCTGTAATAATCTGCATATTTAAAATACCGTTCGTTAAACAAGTGCACATACATGTACCCCAGTTCAAAAAAGAGATCGCCGCTTGTGGGGTTTTTCACAGCCCCCTTTTTTGCAAATTCCAAACCGGCGTATATCCATTTCCACTTGTTTTGTGGCGAGTCCCATTCATAGGAAATATTATATGCCATGTTCCACGACTGGAATATCCATATTGCCGGGAAATTTGGCTGCAACCGGGCTATAAGGTTATTAATCGTCAATAATTCATAATACTTTTTTTCATCATGCCGGGCGATAGCCCTTGCCCAGAGGAAATCTACTGCAATTCCCCGAAGGCCTCCCATGAGCAGAAGGGGAACGCTTTCCGCGGGGGCGTATTGAAAGAGCGGCGTCGTTGTTGTATTGCGGAAAGAAACAATATATACATTGATAAAAAAAAGGACGCATGCCAACGATAAAAAAAAAGGAATTCTCTTTCGATACATGCAACGCTCAAAAAAACTCTCTTTTCCTCAATATCAGAGAGGATATTAAAAGACAGATACCTGCATACATAGCTGTATATCCAAGTGACATTCCCATGACCCCGGAAGGAATATGTATGCCATTTAAAAGAAATTTCAAACAATCAAACCTTTTGAAATCAGGGAGAATGAAGGTTATCCATTCCAAAGGTTTTTTTATAAGGTAATCCACATATATCAACAGAACGCATGGTTTCTTTTGTGCCGCCGGAATTATATGTTCATGAATATCATAATGTTCAATGAGCAGGGAAAAATCTTTCATAAAATCCAACACATGGCCGCACAGGAAAACAACCAGCGCAGATACCATATTTACCGGCGCCGACAGATACGCAGAACCCATTACGGCAATTATAATAATCAATAAAAATTTAAAAAAGGTTATAATTATAGCCTTTGCATAATTGAACGCGAACCCTTTTTGCGCCGAGAATATTTTAACATCTTCCGGCGTTACGCCCATGTAATCGGTTTTAAGCACCGGAAAGGCAGAAATATTTACGGTGTCGCCCTTTTGAATAATTGCAGGGTCTATATTCAGGGTCAAGGATTCATCCATCTTTGCTGGTAAAACTTCGGCGATACCCTGCCCCGTCACGGGATTTTCCATACTAATCATAAGGGGAATAACATCTGCAAATCCTTTACTGCTTTCCAGCTTTACATTGAGTTCCACTTCAGGAGATGACTTGTCTTCCCCTTTTTTGTTTATACCGGTAAAGCTCCACACCGCAACCCCTGTTTTTTCACCCTCAATCCATGCAATGCCTCCACGTGCATGATGTATCTTGCCTTGAATAGAAAACTTTGACGGTTTAAACTCCTCCCTCGCTTTTAATATCCCTTTGTGTTCTGTCGGGATTCTCAATGCGGTGTACCGGACGACCACGGTATTTAACAAACTTAAAATAGCTAACAAGAGAGCAGAAAGGAAGGCAAACCCGGTTATTTTACCCACAATAACGTTCATCCTTGAAACCGGTTTCGATAAAATTCCAAAAATGGTTTTGTCTTCTATTTCGCGAGGCAGTGAGGCAGCAGAAAGAAAAATTATTCCGATATTACACAAAACCAAAACCACCTGGAAAAATACCACAAACGCCATTTTAAGCCGCGCATCAGGCTCTCCTGATGTTGGGATAAAGGGGGTAATCGCCATGATAAGCATGCCCACTCCAATCAGCGCGTGAAGCACTTTTCTTCGAATTGCATCCCGAAACGTATGGCAGGCAATGGCCAATATCAACATGGGTAATTACAAGAACGTTTATGAGTGATTTTGTATAATTTTAACAAATATTTCTTCCAGCGTGGAGGAGGGATGGCTGATAGAAAGCACATCGCCGCTTTTATCCTTAATAAACGCCTCCACTGCGTGAATATCAGCATCAGAAAGATTTCTGACCAGAAATTCGATAACGTCTTTCTGAGAAAGCAATTCTTTTACACCCCCTACCACCTGAATAGCGCCTTTATTGAAAATGGCAATCCGATCACAGACATTTTGCACTTCGGCTAAAAGGTGTGAGCAGAGAACGACCGTCTTTCCCTGTCTTTTGAACTCCAGGATCATGTCCTTTATCTCACGGCAACCGATAGGGTCAAGTCCGCTGGTTGGTTCATCCAGGATTATCAACTCTGGATCATTGATAATCGCCTGCGCCAGTCCAATCCTTCGCAACATGCCTTTTGAGTACTGACTCAGCGGGCGCTTGCGATGGGGGACCAACCCGACTTCCTGAATCAGCCGGTCAATCCGTTCTTTTCTCTCTTTTTTAGAAATATGAAAGAGCTTCCCGTAAAAATCCAGAATTTCTTCTGCATTAAGGAATTTATATAAATAGGATTCCTCGGGTAAAAAGCCTACCTTGTTTTTAACCTTTAAATCACTTGAAGGATACCCTAATAACCAGGATTTACCGCTGGTGGGAAAGAGGAGGCCAAGTAATAATTTAACGGTGGTTGTTTTTCCGGAACCATTTGGGCCGAGTAAACCAAATATCTCCCCGCGCTCAATGGTGAGATTAAGATTTGTCAGGGCCTGGATCTTTTTCCGTCCCCAGAAATCCCTGTAAACCTTTGTCAATCCTTCTGTTTTAACTGCAAGATTATCCAGAATATCCTTAACTTCCCACCTTAAAAAAAGCTTTAGAATACTTATACACAAAATAATAAGATGGTGCAAATTTTCATAATTTAATCAAAATCGTTCAATAAGTCAATCAATATCTATGGGTGATCAAATTGAACCAATTTTAAATTTCGATAATTACTTCAATGTTGTTGTTCGTGTTTTTCGCGGTCTTTTGCACAATCGCTCACCCTGCCCTGAATGAGACCAATAGTGTGGGGTATAACAGGCAGGACGACTGCCAGGTTTTCGGCTACTCCTTTGGGGCTTCCGGGAAGATTGATAATAAGCGTTTGTCGGTAAATTCCAGCAATAGCCCGCGAACCCATTGCCCTAGGGGTATGTTTGAGGCCTTCTATGCGCATTGCCTCGGCAAAGCCGGGTAATTCCTTCTCTATAACTGATCGTGTTGCCTCCGGGGTGACGTCTCTGGGTCCTACGCCTGTCCCCCCTGTGGTAACAATAAGGTCGGCCTTTTCGGCAAATTCAAAGAGTTTTTTGATGATGAGGTCTTTTTCGTCAGGAATAACTTCATAGATGGTAATGGTCGCATCGATCCCTGCAAGCATCGTGCGGATAACCTCGCCGCTTTTGTCTTCTCGTTCTCCTCGTGAACCCTTGTCGCTCAGTGTTAAAATGGCGGCTCGTATCATATCTTTACGGGTATATTTTTTCCTGGATGGTAATTTCATCTCCAACTTTGATAATACCGCCGCTCAGGATTTCAGCAAAAATGCCCTCCCGTGGCATAATGCAATCGCCGGCCTTATAATAAATGGCGCAACGGTCATGACACAATTTACCAATCTGCGTTATCCGGAGGATGATCTCCTCGCCGATTTTCAAAATGGTTCCAACGGGGACAGATTTGAGTTCAATCCCTTCGGTCACAATATTTTCGCCAAAATCGCCGTCTTTGATATTCAACCCTTTCTGGCGCATGACGTTAGCGCTTTCCCGTGCAAGCAAACTTACTTGCCGATGCCATTTTCCCGCATGGGCGTCCCCTTCCATGCCAAAATGTTCAATAAGCCTGCGTGTGCCAACGTCCCGTTTCTGGGTACCCTTCTTTTCACTTATACAGACGGCAACCACTTTTCCCATAAGAATCGTTCCGGTTGATAATGTGTCTTTGCCTATTAAATATAGAATGTAATAGAAAATTTTAAGCAATTGAAACAAACAAACTTTAGCATGACCTTTCTAAGGTGTCAAGAAAGAACCGTATGCCAATGGGTTATAAATTACTTGTTTTTTTATAGCAATATGTTTAAAATTAACGGACTTTTGAGGAAAAAATTTTTATGTGGAAAATGGCGTGTTGTTTTCCCATTTCATAGCAATTCAATGTTGTAATTGAGAAATTTTACATATTCTAAAGAAAGGTGAAATTTACATGACCAGCGAGCATGCAGATTTAGCGGTAACCAGCAGGGCAAAGGAAGACAATGTAAGACTTGTCCAATTGCAGTTTACCGATATCAACGGAAATATTAAGGCAGTTACGATACCGGTCGAGAGATTTCCGGAATCCATCGAGAAAGGCATCTGGTTTGATGGTTCTTCAATTGAGGGTTTTACCCGCATTTGCGAAAGCGATATGTATTTAAAACCCGATACGAGTACCTATGCGCTGCTTCCGTGGGAGACAGAAGAACCAACCGCACGGCTCTTTTGTGACGTCTTTATGCCTGATGGTTCTCCCTTTGAAGGAGACCCGCGTTATATTTTAAAAAGGGCGATAAAAAATGCCAGGGCGTTGAATTTTGAGTATAACGTCGGGCCTGAGCTGGAATTCTTTTTGTTCAAGCCTAAAGCTAATGGCCAGGCTGAACCTACTCCCCATGACGTGGGAAGCTATTTTGATTTTTCACCACGAGACCTTGCAGGAAATGTCAGAAGGGATATTATTTTTACCCTTGAGAAGATGGGGCTAAATGTGGAGATGAGCCATCATGAGGTAGCCCCCGGTCAGCATGAGATAGATTTCAAATATGCCGAAGCGCTCAAGACGGCGGAAAACGCACTCACCTTTAAACAGGTAGTAAAGTCCATTGCGCATAATCACGATTTATATGCGACGTTTATGCCCAAACCCATTTATGGGGAATGTGGGAGCGGTATGCACTGTCATCAAAGCCTTTTCGATATCGGAACACGCAAAAATATCTTTTTTGATGATAAGGACGCCTATAAACTCAGTACTATAGCGAAACAATTTATCGCAGGCCAGCTCCAGCATGTGCGGGCGATGAGCGCCATCCTCTCGCCAACGGTAAATTCCTATAAGAGGCTGGTACCCGGGTATGAGGCCCCTGTGTACGTCTGTTGGGGACAGAAAAACCGTTCTGCCCTGATACGTATACCACGATTCTCACCGGGACGCGAGCAGGCGACAAGGGCCGAATTGAGATGCCCGGATCCCAGCAATAATCCGTATCTTGCCCTTGCGGTTATGCTTGAAGCCGGACTCGATGGCATGCGAAGGGGGCTTACGCCACCCGAACCTGTTGAAGAAAATGTCTACGAGTTTAATAAGGACGAATTAGCATATCGGAATATTGCCACGTTACCTGGCTCTCTTGCTGAGGCAATCGATGAGTTGAAGAAGAATAAGTTAATGGAACAGGCGCTGGGCGCTCATACATATCAGATATACATTCATGCAAAAATGGCGGAATGGGATGAATACAGGATACAGGTAACCGAGTGGGAACATAAAAAATATTTTGAGACGACATAACCGGCTCAACGGACTATACAAAAAATTTCATACATAATTTTAAGCCTCTGCCATGAGGCCTGAAATACCGTTTGTTCTTTAGCAACGAAGGGCAAGATGTTCTATTTAGCGGGGATACGGTTTTATGTATAGGATTTTAGTATAGATAAATAAATTAAATCCAATAAGGGGGGTGGTTATGGAAATCGGTAATATTTTTCGTCACTTGTTATTACATAATGAGGCATTTGTAAAAAGCGCTGATGCAACCAAATTCCTCGCATATGCAACACACCAAACGCCTTACATTACGTTGCTTACCTGCGCGGATTCACGCGTGCAAGGTGAAATTCTTGGGAAGGATATTTTTAACAAAGTATTCATTATTCGAAATGCCGGTAATCAGGTTGCCGTGAATAAGGGGTCTATTGAATATTCTATTTTTGTACTGAACACCCCTGTTATGCTGGTTTTAGGACACACTGATTGCGGCGCGGTAAAGTTTGCCACTCATGCCTGTTTAACACAGTCTAAAGAAATTGTTAGCCTTGCAAAATCATTTGATAATGTCATGAAAACGGATTATTCGAAGGTCAGTCGTGATGTAAAAACGGAGATGTTGCCACTAACTATCCCCATTGAACGGGGCATACCACATCTGAGAAAGATACAGAATGAGACGAAAGAGCTTGCGTATTTAAGTCAAATCAACGTGGATTATCAGATTGAAAAGGCATTAAAATTTTACGGCGACAGGGTAAACAACGGCAGATTAACAATCATTGGCGGTGTGTATGATTTTGTGGGCGCTTACTCTGAACAACTGGGAAGGGTTCTGATTACCAACATCAATGGTGTTATTAACCCGATCGACCTGCAGGATAAGGCTAGGGCAATTGTTAAGAGAATACCAAATTATGACGAGGACAGCCAGGGGTACAAGGTTGTCTGTCATTTGATTGAGGAAAAGGTAACACGGATAACGGTATAGACCTGCATGCATACTCAAGGCACACAGAGTGAAAATCATTGTACCATGAACTTTTCAGCAAGTGAATGTTCGGACGGGATGTGTTGTTTTACCTGTGTCATTCCTCCGGATAATGGGCATATTGGCTTTTTCAGGTCCTTCTGGAAAAGAGGGACAGGGTCGCCTCACGTCAAATTGCTGGTAACCAGCGCGGGATACAAAGACGAATTGTACGATTCGTGCAAATTCCTTGATTTTGTGATTTCACGAGACAACACAGAGTCGAAACTTAACATGGACTTGCGGTGCAGTATTTATAAAAACCGTCCACAACAGTGCAGGGATTACCCGGACAG
>JAXMAC010000018.1:20488-33341 GCA_046350595.1 Candidatus Brocadiaceae bacterium
AATCCTCTATGTATCAGACAAACATATGCCTATTTCCACCATACGGCAGGCATATCATACATGGGAGGAAAAAATAGAAAAAAATCTTCAGAACCATTATGGAGCCGAGTGGGAAACAAGGCTTAAACAAGCCATAGAAATGGAGGAAAATGATGCTTGTAAAAGATGTGATGAAAACTCAATTGGTAACCTTGAACGTTGATTCAAAACTGGGCTTTGCCAATGATATCATGTATCTGGGCAGGATACGGCATTTGCCCGTTGTGAAGGGAGATATCCTCGTTGGCATCCTGACGCAACGAGATCTCTATCGCTCATCCTTGACATCAATCCTTACCAACTGGAAGGAAAATAAGGAATTTCTGGATTCCATCAGGGTTTCAGAGGTTATGTCAAAAAACGTGGTTACCATAAATCCGGACGCCACAATTGAAGAAGCAGCGCAGGTTATGATTGATAAAAAGGTAGGATGCCTGCCGGTAGTAAAGGAAAAAGACAAGCTCATTGGCTTAATTACCGAGACGGACGTGCTGCAGTATTTTGTCGATAAAGGTAAAAAGAAATAAATTTGTTAAAGGAGTGTTCCATGTGCGATGTGGGCGGTCATATCAGTAGCGACATGATTACATGGCAGTGTGCGTGTTGTGGCGCTGCAATAAGGGATTCCAGCAGCATATCGGATGGGCTTTGCGATCTTGGGATATGCGTATCCTGCCGTAATTCCCCTGAAGACTGGATAACATTTGTTCAGGAAGAATGGGAAGAGGGCATCTGTATGGATTGCACAACCCCCTGCGGTCTCAAACGATAATGTTCTTTAAGGGGTATAAGCGTATCTAAAAATTTGGTCGTGAGGGGTTTCCAATGATTTCCAGACGCACCTTCTTGCTCGGCGCCTACGGGTCTCTTTGTGGCGGGTTGTCCCTTGGGGGTTATTGCCATTTCGTAGAACCCCGCTGGGTCGAAATAAACAAAGTTACCATACCGGTCAAAGGCCTGCCAAAAAGGTTCCGGGGTATGACGATTGCACAACTTTCAGATATTCATCATTGTAAATATGTTCCCAGGGAATTCGTTCGAAGTTGTGTACGCATGGTAAATGGACTGTCTCCTGATATTGTTGTGTTGACGGGCGATTACGTTCACGTTTCTCCGCTATTTCTTCCATCAGTTACGGAGGAACTTGCCGCACTCAGGGCAAAAGAAGGTATCTTTGCTATTATGGGAAATCATGACTTAAAGGATGATACCTTTGATGCCCTGTCACGAAAGGGTATTCATGTCTTAATGAATGCTCATGTCCCGTTATACAGAAGAAAGGAGTATCTGTTTATTGCCGGGGTTGATGATTTACTGCGGGGCAGGATAGACCTCGGAGCGACCCTGAAAGGTATGGATGACAAACCCAGTATTTTATTATCTCATAATCCGGATGTGATCGAGATGGTTCAACATACAAATGTTGATTTTCTCATTGCTGGCCATACCCATGGCGGACAGGTAAGCGTTCCCTTTATTGGCCCCCCCTTTACGTGTTCCAAATTTGGTTCCCGTTATGCCGCCGGACTATTCCATGAGGGCAATACCCTTATGTATGTGAACAGAGGTGTTGGAATTACCGGTCTGCCCATACGATTCTTTGCCAGACCGGAAATTACCCTGTTTACGCTGGTGAATCGGAAACAACGGGATGTTTAGGAACTTGAAATTACCTTCGATGTTCTTTATTCGATATTTTGTTTATTTCTTCTTAAACGAGACGCGCAAATAAATAATCGTAACAATAAACAAAAGGGTAAATCCGTTTGCCAGCGCAATAATAAGATTTTTTAGATGAATTCCATAGACCAGCCACAAACTAACGCCTACGAGGAGAAGACCCAACATCACCGGTGAAACATCTTTCAATTCCCTTGTTTTTATCCCCCGCATAATTTGTGGTATAAATCCTACCGTTGTGCAAATTGCGGCTATCGTTCCCATGATAGACCAGACCATAATTCTCCCCCACAGATTTTATTTCCCTGTCCTGATTTTATTGAATATACATTAAAACATGATATTATCATATACATGGAAGTCAAAGAAATAGTTTTATTTTCGGTGTCTCTTCTTATCATGCTGATGGGGATGGCCGGAATTATTATACCCATAATACCGAGCATTCCCCTCGTCTGGCTCGGCGCATTTGTCTTTGCCCTATGCACCCATTTTGAGAAGATTACAGGGATGTTGTTGTTGGTATTCGCCCTCCTTACTGTTTTTTCCATAGTGCTCGAAAATCTTGGTAGTGTGTATGGCGCAAAGAAGTTTGGCGCCACGAGATGGGGAATTGTAGGCTCAGTCATAGGAACGGGCGTTGGATTTTATCTGGGTGGGCCAATAGGTTTAATCCTGGGGCCTATTATGGGCACGGTTATCTTTGAGCTTATTGGTGGGAAGGGTTACCGGGGCGCTTTAAAGTCAGGTCTGGGTAATTTTGTTGGTTTTCTGGGTGGTTCACTCATAAAGTTCTTCATTGGTTTGGCAATGATTATTATATTTACCTGGAAGGTATTTGCATAGGGGCGCTATCCTTATGTAACTCAAGGCTTCAGCCTTTGTGCAAAAAGTCGAGTTTTAGGTGTCATTGCAATCTTTCCCTTACAGTATTACTCTGTAAAGACTTCTTTTTTGTGTAAGTTTTTCACAGTCCCATGTACTTCTTATCGGGAGGTGAAGTTTGTTTATGAGGGAAAGATTGCTTCGCTCCGCTCGCAATGACACAATGACTGACTTTTTGCACAGGCTCTTCAACCTTTGTACTCTTGTGCATTAAATTAGAATCCCTCATGATTTGTCTGGTAATTTTCTCGTAAAATAAAACGGCAGTGATACAACAATTGCTATTGCCGTAGCTATTATTATCTTAATCTCCATATGACAGATCAACCAGCCACAAATTATCAGGGCAAGAATGGGGACACAATATCCGCCCGGTATTTTATAGCTTCTTTCCGCGTCAGGTCTGTGTTTTCTCAGAAGAATAACGGACAGACAGGTTGGGATGTACTGCAAGATACTCACCATAACACTCGCGGCAATCAGGTATTGAAAACTCCCCGTAAGGGTCAATACAAGCGTTAACACAGTATTGACCACAATTGCCCAGCAGGGGGTATGATAGTCGGAGTGTATGCGGGAAAATAGTTCGGGAAAAAATCCGTCAGCAGAAAGTGCATAAAGGCTGCGTGGACTGGTCAGGGCAATCCCGGCATTGATGCCTCCTATGGAAAGGATAGCGCCCATACCAATAAGTATCCCACCTGCCGGCCCCATGAAATATCGTGCGGCGTCTGCCAGTGGCTTATCGGATATTGCAAGACCAGGGAACGTTTTTATTGCAACAAACTGAATTACAACGTAGAAGAGGGTAACGAACGCCATAACAAAGAACACCACACGCGGTATATCCCTTTGGGGGCGCTGCATTTCGCCGGCAGGAACAACCATAAACTCAAATCCCGTATATGCATAAATGGCCACCATAACTGCCTTGCTGAAATTTTCACGAAAAAGGCCTTCTGTTACCCGTGCATCCGGAAACACCCCCACACAGACGCATGAGGCATTTCTACAAATCAACCATAATCCTGCGCCAATAAAAATGGCCAGAGATACGAGCTTTCCCACGGTAAAGAAATTAACCGTCCTCGCGCCCGGTTTCACTCCAAAATAATTAATCGTACTCAAAGAGAGAATAAGCACAGAACCAATTATCTTGCCCAACCACAAACTTTTTACTGGGAGGAAGTACTCCAGGTAAAGCATAAAACCGCTGGCAACCGATGCCCATCCTATAATAGACGACAACCACATCATCCAGCCAACTAAAAAGCATGCAAATGGGCATAGCGCATCTTTCGCGTAAAGATACGCCCCTCCGGTTGTATTGTACATCCCACCCATTTCTGCAAAACAGAGGGCGATGGCAAAGCAAAGAATTCCGCACAAGGGAAATACCCACAGGGCGCTTCCGCCCGCCAGGCCATAAAGTTGACCTGGTAATAAAAAAATACCGGCCCCTACGACGCTGTTGATACCGAGGCAGGTTACATCCAATAAATTCAAAGCCCGTGTTAAACCAGAATTTTGCATACGATGCCGTTGAGTTTGTCACTTTATAGTTTCACATTGACGAACGTCTATTCAACTATATAATAAACATTGTATAACAGCAACCAAATTAATGGGGAGAATTATTTTGTCAAATGACAGCAGAATATCTTTTTAAAAGGAATGGTATGACTTATTTAAAAAAACAAACGTTATCTTTGCTTTCTGTTGCTTTATTGTGCTCGTGCTACGGTCTGGGGTGTGGTAAGAAAGAACAAGGAACAGCAACAACAGCCCAGCCAGCGGGTTCCGTTAAGCTCGAAGGCGATGTGCCGTCTATCCACAAAAAGTCAATGGCTGATACGGAAATTGAAAGAAACAAAAAACTCCTGGAAACCAATCCCTCTGATGCAAAAATTTACAACAACCTTGGTTTGTTGTACGAAGAAAAGGGCATGTTCGATGAATCCCTGGCTGCATATAAGAAGGCATCGGAACTTAACCCTGCGCTGGTGGAATCGCTTATTGGCCAGGGGAACATCCTCAATAAAAAGGGAAAAGCAGACGAGGCGCTTTCTATCTTCAAAAAGGCCATAGAAGTTGATTCCCACGATGCGAAGGCATACGAAGGATTAGGGCTTGTTTATGTGCATAAAAGCCAGCTTGAAGAGGCGTCAAATGCCTTTCAAAAGGCCATTGACCTCAATCCTGGTCTTGCAGATTCACGCTACAATCTTGGTATTCTCCATGCAAAAAAAGCGCGATTCGATGACGCTATCACCGAGTGGACAAAGGCCATTGAAATTAATCCGCAAAAGATAGAAGTTTACTACAATCTCGGCATTGCCTATACAAAGGTTAATAAATTTGACGATGCGATTTCTGTATGGCAAAAGGCGCTCACGATACGTCCGGATATGGAGGAGTTTTATTATTCCATAGGACTTACCTATAAGGAAAAGGGGGATTTTGATAAGGCGGAGGCGTCCCTCAAAAAGGCGCTTGAAGTTAATCCGGATACGGCCGATGCGCACAAGGTGCTTGAAGAATTATATCGCTCCAAAGGCATGATTGGAGAAGCGGACCGTGAGTCTGAAATGTATAAAAGCAAATCCAGCCCGCATCACTCCGACCCGACTGGCGGTCATTAAAAAGAATTCGTGATGTGCCTCCAAAAAGGAGACGTTCCGGTGGAACGTCTCCTTTTTGGACATGTATTTTTATCAGGATGTTTTGTGGTTTTCATCCTCTTGCGTCTGGGCTGAGACGCCCCAGCAGGGACGTCTCTACCCGGACTTTTAATTTTATCTTTGTCTCTGATAAAATCAAGCCTTGCGTCATTTTCCTACAGAGCAGCTTTTAACTGGTTAAGGAAATGTCCTATTTACTCTATTGTGGATTTTGGAGTGCAGAATTCTTAATTTTAGAATTTAGATTTTTGATTTTTTCTTGCCGGGCACAATCTTTCCCAGCACAACTGCCTCGTTTGCCCCTGTGGCGCGAGGAATATTATTGGGATTTCCGGAGATTGTCTCATTAGCCAGGATGGCAAAAGCCAGCGCTTCCTTGGCGCTGGGCGCGATACCAAATTTGTCTATAGTGTATACCTTGATCGATGAATCAAGATAGTGTTCAAGAAATCGTACCAGGGTACTGTTGTAGCTACCGCCGCCGGAGAGAATTATCTCCGTGAGATGGTAGTGAGGCAAAATCCATTGTTTATAACTGTCTGCAATGGCGTGTGCGGTAAAGGCAGTGACCGTTGCTATGACGTCAACATCTTTAATACAGGCATATACAGCGCCTTTAAAGAGTTGATCGGCGAAAAGCCTTCCAAATTCCTCCCGCCCGGTGGTCTTCGGCGGCGACTTTTTTAAGTAAGGATGCGCAAGAAGGTTTGCAAGGATGCCCTCATGAACCCTTCCCTGGCTGCGAGTTTGCCGTCTTTATCAAAATGATATTCATTATGGGTAATTAACTCGGTAATGCGGTCGATGATCATATTCCCCGGCCCTGTGTCAAAGGCGATAACATCGTTGATGTTACCATTGGGCGGCAGGAAGGTGACATTGGCAATTCCGCCAATATTTTGCAATGCTCGCCCTTTTTTCCTGTCGCGAAAAAGGATAAAGTCCACGTAAGGCACGAGGGGCGCCCCTGGCCTCCGGCTGCCATATCCGCTGGCCGAAAGTCTGCGACGGTTGTAACGCCTGTTTCTTGGGCGATAACAGATGGTTCGCCAATTTGCAGCGTTGAACCGTACATGGGCAGATGACAGATTGTCTGACCGTGAGAACTAATAAGGTCTATATCCGACAGGGGAATATGCGCCTTGTTTGCAACACATCTTGCCGCATCGGCAAGAGCCTTCCCAGATAAAAATTGAGACGGCAAATCTTATCAACGCTGCCTATTTCCGGGTTGCACGCCTCCAGAATGGCGGTACGGGTTGCTTTATCGCCAGGATAGGTCTCAAAAGCCACTATTTTTATCTTTGTATCCAGGCCATTGCCGGAGATTTCTGCCAGGCACGCATCAATCCCGTCTGCCGATGTCCCTGACATGAGGCCAATTATCCGTTTTGGATTTTTTTGCTGTATTTGAAGGAGTTCTTGTAACATTATGTATCAGATTGGTTTTGATGTATCTTTTATTTATGCAAGTAAGCACTCGATAAAACATCTATTTTATTGGTGCGTTTCCCTTGCACCGCCACGAATTGATGGCTACGGATTATAGAACGTACCATTTTTGGCAAATGAATGTCAAATGAAAACGCCTACCAGCAAAGAATTTTTTCATTTTTTAATTTGACAAACACATTAATTTAACTAATATAGCCGATGACCAATCGCATGAATCATTTTATACTATGTATCCTCAACTATAGTGAATGTTTTGAATACGTTGGCATGCAAACATCATTGCGAGCGTCAGCGAAGCAATCTTTCCTTGTGATTGCTTCGGTCTAACGCCCTCGCAACGACAACTTTCTTTTTGTGTTGGTTATAAAATCAAAATTCCAAAATCATGAAGTTATTGTCAATGGTAGTTTCATCAAAAAAAATCAACCCAGTATTTTTTACGGAGAAAAGCGATGAAGAGTAAGGTCTATTTTGTTCGGGTAGAGAACGGAGAAGATGTCCCTTCGCTTGCGCACAAGACACAACAACTTTTTGATTTCGCCGGTTTCAGGGACGCTATTCAAAAAAGAGATATGGTAGCCGTAAAGACTAGTTTTGGCGAGAAAGGAAATATTGGCCATGTAAAGCCCCCCGTCATAAAGGCCGTCGTAGACAAGGTAAAAGAATGCAATGGCAAGCCCTTCCTGATAGAAACCAATACGCTTTATACAGGACGGCGCACCAATGCCGTTGACCACATCTCCCATGCGCACGAGCATGGGTTTAGTTATGAGGCCGTTGGAGCGCCTATTATTATCGGAGACGGGCTTTTCGGAGAGCATGATATACAGGTAGAAATTAACCAGAAGTTGTGCAAATATGCGTATATATCAGGGGTAGCAAGGGCTGCCAATGCAATTGTTTCCATTGCCCACGTGACCGGCCATTTGGCAACGGGCATGGCGTCCACCCTGAAGAATATAGGAATGGGTCTCTCATCGAGAGGCGGCAAGCTGGCACAACATTCGGGCGTCATCCCGCAAATCCTTAAAAAACGTTGCAATACCTGCGGGGCGTGCGGACGATGGTGTCCTGCGGGGGCGATTGCGATGGGTGAACAATACGCCATGATTGACCCCAGGATATGCATTGGCTGTGGGGAATGTCTGGCCGTCTGTCAGTTTGACGCCGTGAAGATTGCCTGGGACGAAAGCACGGTTAATCTGCAAAAAAAGGTGGCGGAATACTGCCTTGCCGTCACACGAGGAAAGATGGGGAAGATGGCCTATTTTAATTTTCTGACCCATATTACCAAGCACTGCGATTGTATGGACAAACCCTTTAAGCCGGATATTGCAGATATTGGCATTTTAGCGTCAACCGACCCGGTAGCCATCGAAAAGGCGACAACGGATATTATCCGTGAACGTATCGGAAAGGATTTCTTTAAAGACGCCTGGCCGAGTATTGACTACACCATCCAGATTGCCTATGCGCAGGAGATTGGGTTGGGAAGTATGGATTATGAATTGAAAACCTTTGAATTGTCAAGTTTGGCAACCATTTAGCCAAATTATTGCAAAAGTAGAAACACAATAATTGAAGGGGTCCATGCCTTGAATAATTTAGAAAATTATGAATCATAGGAAAGAGAAATTTATCACGCCAATCGCAAATGCACACTGATAAAAATAATTATACTCGATGTCGACCATTTCTCGTTTCAATTACACATCAACGGAATAAATACGGAATAAAAAATACTACAAGGGCATCAGGTCCCTTCCTGCTATCTTGGCCCCCAACCGCCATGATAACTTCGCTAGTCTCTGCTCCACTTTTGTCAATTCATGATATAAGGTGAGAGCGTCGCCGCCTGTCTTCATGCTTTTACTAATCGCCTCCGATGCGAAGAGACCCGATGAAAGCGCACAGGAAATACCTTCACCAAAGGCATTCAAAAATCCCGCTGCTTCTCCAACGAGCAGGACGTTTCCCTTTCCGAGATAAAACCGGCCAGTAGGGCACATATCGTTACCCAAACAACTCGCCTTTCTTCGTAAGTTCCCGAGTTTTAAACCGTAGTTATTTTTCAACATTTCGGCATATTTATTCAGGTATGGATACAGTCTTGAACCTTTTCTGACGGCGGTACCCAGGATTTGCAAACCATCCTTCACGCTAAACCATGCATAAACTTCTCCATAGTGCGGGTCCAGGAATCCGTGGTAGAAGGAAGGGTCCAAATGGGAATTGCCTTCGTAATAACTCTGATATGCAATAAACCACCGTATGGCCTTTTCAAATTCGGGATTAATCTGCGCCCTGATGAACGACCTGCTTCCCTCTGCACTTATTAAATACTTGCATTGGATAACTATTGGTTCATCGTGCCCGTTCCGGCAGTCAATCTCCAGATAATCGTCAACGGCCTTGAATGCCTTTATACTGCAACAATCCCATATTTCAGCCCCGGAATTTTTTATGAGCCAGTGGTCATATTCAGAACGCCACACATTCGGCGCGCCAGCGCCATCCTTATTGAATGGCCAGTCGGTAAAATGTTCCGTATCAGACCAGAGCCTTACTCCTTTTAAAAGGTTCGGTGTAACATAAGCAGATGGCGGAATTTTACCAAACAGCCTTTCCGTTATCGCCTGTGATTTTGGGAAAATAATGCCGGAGCATATCTTGTATCGGGGAAGTTTCTTTTTTTCTACCACAAGGACTTTGAGTCCCTCAGTGGTTAAGCCTCTCGCTGCGGCAGCCCCGGAAGGACCTGCGCCGACGATCACAACGTCATACATGGTTTTTGGCACGTATTCCTCGCAATAACATTTGTACGGTATACTTTTTTATGAAATGCTATAGTAGTATAATAGGATTTCGTTCTTCTTGTCAACGAAACTATAGCGTTTGAAAATAATGGGTTCTGCCTGTCTGCCTGAATACACCCTGCCCAACGATTGAACTTTCACGCTTGAAATTGACCTGTTTCTTGTATAACATTGATTAAATATTAAGGAATTTCAAACGACCATGGAGTGGCAAGGCGCGCCTCGCCACTACGTTCTTACCTGTGAAAATAGCATCTGTACGGCCTGCCGGGAACAAAATAAATATTATTATGAACATTCTGCTAACTTTATATAAAGGGGGGTGAAGGATGATTGCAGAGAGAAATACATTTTTCATAACCGGTTTGATCTTCGTATTTTTTATTTTATTGTGTATGTTGATTATACCTGTAAGGGGGGAGGGTGACATGCAAACTACAAAAGGTAAAAAGGTTGTAATGATCATTGCGCGCAGTAATTTCAGGGATGAAGAGTTATTAAAGCCAAAAGATGTTCTGGAGAAAAACGGGGTAGCCGTAACCGTCGCCGCGTCTTCATTAAAAGAGGCGACAGGTATGTTAGGCGCAAAGGTGAAACCAGACATACTGTTTACCAATATCAACATTGGAGATTATGATGGGGTCATCTTTGTTGGCGGTTCCGGGGCCAGTGAATACTGGGATAACCCGACTGCCCATAAGATTGCTAAGGACGCCAACAATGCCGGGAAAATCGTGGGCGCTATCTGCATCGCGCCGGTAACCCTGGCAAAGGCGGGGTTGCTTGCGGATAAGAAGGCTACAACATATTCTTCTACGGTCAATGATATTAAGGCATGTGGGGCAAAATATTCAGGCGCAGAAGTAGAAAGAGACGGGAATATCATCACTGCCAGCGGCCCAACGGCCGCCCAAAAATTCGGCGAGGCTATTGTTAAGGCGCTGGGACAGTAAGTTCATGTTGAGGAATTTCAAACTTGCCACAAAGTCACGGTAATGCCTAATTTGATCTATTTCTTACGCAAAAAAGATTATGAAAAAACATATTATACTGACAGGGAAACCCGCCGTGGGTAAGACTACGGTAATCAAAAAGATCATACCCTTATTAGGTGGGAAGGCTGGAGGCTTCTTTACCGAAGAGATCCGGGTAATGGACAAGCGCTTGGGGTTCAGGATCGTTACGTTAGAGGGGGAAGACGGCATCCTGGCCCACGTTGATTGCAGCAGTAATTTTAAGGTAGGCAAATACCGTGTTGACCTTAATTCCTTTGAAAGGATAGCCATTCCGGCGCTGGAAAATGCCATGAAGAACAAATTAATTATTGTTATTGATGAAATAGGAAAAATGGAACTATTTTCCGTGAAATTTAGGGAAATGGTAAAAACTATCCTGGACGGGGAAAAACCGCTTCTTGGCGTCGTTAAAGAGAATGATGATGTTTTTACCGCCGGGATAAAAAAACGCATGGACATAAGTCTTATACCTGTAAATTACGAAAACCGGGAGACTTTACCGGAAAAGATAGTCGAAATGTTGAGGACGATAAACAAATAACATGCGGGTTGAATACAAATTTCATACCTATTTCAGAAATAACATACGATGGTTGACGAATGTCGTCCCTTCGAATATATTGGATGAATTGCTGGATTCCATTGTTACAGGGCAAAATTGCGAAGTAGTACGTAACGAACCGTATAAAAAGATACTAAAATATACGCACAACCGGGAATCATCCTTTTACATAAAACAATACAAGATTGAGCACGGTACAGACGCTCTTAAAGCATTGTTTTTACCTTCAAAGGCGCACAGGGAATGGAACAAAGGCCATTTACTGCTCAGAAACCATTTCTTTACGGCTGAGCTTGTTGCCGTAGGAGAAAAGAGACATTTTGGAATGCACCAGGAAGGTTATATAATCTCGAAAGCCATACCAAATAGCGTAACGATGAAAACTCAATTACTCGATACCTGCCAGTTATCGGGAGAATACAAACATATAAATAAAGATACGCTCCTGAGAAATTTTATCTCTTATATTAAGAATGTCCATGAAATCGGCTTCTTTCATGGCGAACTCCATGCTGAAAACGTACTGGTAGATAGAATTCACGGCACGTATTACCTGATCGATGTCGGACGGGTAAAATTCCATAAGAACTTGCCGTTATCCTGGAAAATTTATGACTTGTCGAGATTTTTTTATTCTATCATACACCTGTGTACATACAACGAGATATCCGCATGCATCGATCATTACACAAATGATACGTTTGATTTCAAAGATAAAGAAAACTTTCGTAAAAGGGTTTTTGAAAAGATCCATAAAATAAAGCGTAGACTCTGGTATGGAAGGACAGGAAAATGTCTCAAAAGCAATGGTGCGTTTAATGCAACAGCATACGGTAAGTATACGATAAATATGCGGCGCGAATGGGATGTTAAGGTATTCACCGATATGGTCAACGAACACTCACTCTCTTTAATAAAAAATGCCGGTAACGTTATAAAATCAGCTTACAAAACGGCTGTTACGCGTATTCAGGCATCTCACGAAACTGCTCATAGTGTGTGCATTAAAGAATACAAATATCCAGCCGTTGTGAAAAAATTCCTTTATTCTTTTTTTCGTTCATCCGCACGAAAGGCGTGGTACGCCGCTCATGGAATGCTGGCGTCAAACTTCCTTACGCCAAAACCCATTGCATTATGTGAAGAAAAAAGGTTTGGTATCTTAAAAAAAAGTTTCCTCATCATGGAAGATATTTCTTGTTGTCTTCCGTGTTACAGATATGTTGTTGAAAAGTTTAATTGTTGCTCCGATAAAGTCACTACAGAAAAAAAACAGAAATTTATCTCTCTCTTAGCGACGTCCTTTCAACAACTCCATGATTCAGGCATTTATCATGCTGATTTGAAGGGAAGTAATATAATGATTAGGGAATTGCCCGATACCTGGGATTTTTTTTACATTGATTTAGACAGGGTACGTTTCAATACAAAAATAACACGCAAGGAGAAGATTAACAACTTAACACAATTAAATGCATCTATACCTAACTGCGTCACGTATACAGATCGGTTAAGATTCTATCGAATATATACTGGGGCAAAAAAACTACATGACGAAGATAAAAAAATAGTGCGATCTATTATTCAGTTGAGCATTCAAAGGAATCACTTTTGGAAACCCAAACTACAGATTTCTCAGATTAAACAGATAAAAATATGATGTAACTCAAGGCTTCAGCCTTGACAATCTTGCACAGATAAAATAAAAAATACTCTTAT
>JAXMAC010000018.1:33441-40756 GCA_046350595.1 Candidatus Brocadiaceae bacterium
CTCTTATTTTATCGTATAAATCCGAGACCGAATATTTAAAAGAGGTATATCTATCTTGAAAATTGCATTGGTTTATCCTAAGTATACCACTCATGGAGGTATGGAGCGATTTGTCTTTAATTTTTCCAAACAACTCCTTGAAATGGGACACGACGTACATCTTATTGTTGGGAAGATCGAGGTACCCGTTGATAAGAGAATTACCGTGTATAAGGCGCCTATTATTAAACTCGGAGGCTGTCTCAAGGTCTTAAGCTTTTTATGGTTCTCTCAGCAAGTGCTCAAAAAGCACCAATTCGACATAATTCAGGGTTTTGGAAGAACAATTAGGCAGGATGTTTTCAGGGCGGGCGGTGGTTGTTACAAAGAATTAAGGAAACACGTCCTACAAAAAATCAAAAATCCCCTATTACGGTATTTTAAGTTATACCAGCCATACCAATTCCTTCTCCTCTCTATAGAAAAAAAGCAATTTTCAACCGGTAATTTTAAAAAGATTGTGGCCGTATCAAATCAGGTAAAAAAGGAAATTATCCTAAACTATGGTGTACCCGATGCAGATATAGAGGTTATTCATAATGGCGTTGACACAAAAACATTTCATCCTCACAATAAGGAGAGGTACTTCGGCGAGGTACGAAAAAAGTTCAATATAAAAATGGAAGAAAAGGTCATTCTATTTCTTGGAACCGGGTTTGCGCGTAAGGGGTTATCATTTTTAATGAAGTCATTTGCGTTAATAAAAAACAACCATCCTGACACAAAACTTCTTGTTGTCGGAAAAGACAATAATATACAAAGGTATATTCGGCTTTCCAAAGAACTTTCTCTTTTTGACAGAGTCATTTTTACCGGACCGCAATCAGAGGTAAAAAAGTTTTATGCATTGGCAGATATATTTGTTTTCCCAACTCTTTATGAACCATTTGGAAATGTCTGCCTCGAAGCAATGGCAAGCGGTCTTCCTGTGGTAACAAGCAAGATAAATGGCGCTTCTGAGATAATGGAAGGGATGGACTATCTTTTGTTGGACGACCCAACAGATATTAAAATTCTATCTGCAAAAATCGGATTTCTTCTTGCGAATAATAATGAAAGGAGAAAAATTGCCGGCGCTGTGCGAAGCATTGCTGAACATTATACAATTTCTAACAATGCCCGAAAATTTGTTAGTTTGTATGAAAGCATTTTAAAACCACCATAACCAAAAGGTTTGTTTATTATTTGCTGAATAATTTTAGATATCCCTTCTTTGATATACCGCCCAAATCGTGTGTGCATAACGGTTTAAATAGCATATTTGTTTTGGATACAATAGCTTTCTTACGGCCGTAACCATGAAATTACGTTTTTTTTCATTTACAACACATTCAACCAGTTTTATCGGATGGACGCCTTGTTGGGCATGAAAAAATTCGAGCGCTTCGCTTAATCCAAAAAACCATTTATGGCGGTCTGGCGGTTTCTGCGCGGGCAGTCCATAAAACGCAAAAGCCCCCCTTCCTTTTTCAATAGGTCTCCGTGCATTTGTCCAATTATTGGGAAGGGATATTATGATAGTCTTTTTTGCTACACGTATTATCTCGCTAAAAATATGATGAAGATTATCAACGTGCTCAAGTACATCACAGCATACAACCACATCAAATTCACGGTCTACAAAAGGCAACCGGTCTATCTTTTCCAAATCCACCTTAACCGTCGGATTTCCACTAATATCAATCCCCGTATACTTAATATTTTTAACGATATTTTTTAGTGGGGCTTTGTCACAACCGACATCCAATATTTCCCCCGTTAAATATTTGCCAAATTTATTGGCGAGAAACCGGGTACGCTCTTCCCTGTTACTGAATGAATCTTTGATGATAATAAGAGGTGTGCTATCTTTTAATCGTATGCCGCTCATAGAACCCAGCTTATGAAAAAGTCTTTATCTACTTCCCAGGCTCTGACCTGGGAACTCACGTGTTCCCGAAGCCGTACTTCACGCAAAGGTGGAGCTTTGCCAAAAATTGCGTTCCCAAACAGATACTTCAGCAAGTTCAGCACAAGGTTTGGAAACGAGCTGATAAGTTTGAAATTCCTCAACATCAATAAATAATGCTTAAAAATGTGAAATATTTCAGCGAAAACTCCACTTGGCCATTTCAATAATATCCGATAATCGTTTTCCCCCCCCTAATACAACCGAGGGCTCAAAGCCACAATGCATCATGCAATCTTTACAACGTGGATCTCTGCCTTCCTGATACTTAGCCCAATCCGTGCAATTCATACATTCTGCAAAAGTTTTATAATGGGTATCGGTAATAAGGTAACAGGGGCTTTTCCACCCTAAATAATTCCTCGTCGGATTTCCCCACGGTGTACACTTAAGATGTCTTTCACCCTTTAAAAATTTTAAATACAAGGGAGAATTTAATACCTTATATCTCCCTGAAATGCTGTAAATAAATCCGAATCGTTCCTGCACCTCACGCCGGCACAGGAATATCTCGTTCTCATTGTGCTCAAAACTAAAACCAGGGGACACCAGCATGCCATCCACCCCTAAACCCTCTAAAAACGAAAAAAGTTCCTCTATTTCGGCCTCGCTGGTATTCTTAAATATCGTAGTGTTTGTACATACCTTGAACCCCGCACGTTTTGCTTCCCTGATAGCTTGTGTAGCACGTTCAAAGACCCCCTTTCCTGCAATGGCGTCGTGTGTTTTGGCCAGTCCATCGATATGAACATTAATATTAAAATATTTACTCGGCTTGAGTTTTTTGAGAGCATCCTTTAATAAAATTCCGTTCGTGCACATATAAACATGCCTTTTTTTTGCTATGATCCCTTCTATAATTTTATCAATTTCCGGATGCATCAGGGGTTCGCCGCCGGTAACCGTGACGACAGGCGCCGGGCATTCATCCACTGACCTCAGACACTCTTCTGTACTGAGCATCTCGCGCATCGTTTCCTTGTATTCCCGGATACGCCCACAGCCCTCACAGGCAAGATTACATGCATGGGTAATTTCCAACATAAGTACCAGGGGAAATCTTTTCTTTGAAAAAAGCTTGTTTTTTAGCAAATACTTTGTCAAAGAGGACCCTAATGATAACGAAACCCTCATAATAAGTGAAACTCCATCGTATCTATAGTAAATGCTCAAAGAAAGTTGTCATGGTGAGGACGTTAAACTCAAACAGTCTCAAGGAAGGATTGCTTTGCTGTCACTCGCAATGACTTAACATGGCAACTTATTTAGGACGTTCACTATGATATAGAAAAAAATATCTACTTAATTAAAATATCCCAAGCAAAAATGCTATAGTAAATATATAGTACTGTCAAGTATTAATAATTATGCATTATCTCGTGTGAGTTCAATAATTGTATTGAAAATTTTCATTAAATTTGGTTCTATTGTTCGTTTCCGAGTACAACTTTAGCCTATACTATGCTTTGTGTCCTTGCGATGAGACCATTACAGGAAGAGTTATGATCGTCATATTCTTTGCTTTGAGTCAGGAACTAGCGTCTTTAAAACCACAGGTCAACATCTTAAAAAAGATACGGCATGAACATGCCCTGGTGTATCAAACGGAATTTTGTGGTTTTCCCGTAATGCTGGTACAAACGGGTGTGGGTAGGAAAGTCTCAGATGTTATCCAGCGCTTGTCAAAATATGCGAGAATACAACTCATGGTTTCGTCAGGTTTTGCAGGCAGCGTAAACCCTGGTGTACGTGTAGGAGACCTGGTGATAGGCAAAGATGTCCTTTCCCCATCTCAGGATGCATTTGAAGATGAAATTGTGATTGATTCCACTCTAACCTGCGATGCTTCTGTAGCAGACATAGCCGTGAAATTACAACACGCCGGTGATTATCGGGTACACTGTGGAGATATCCTGACGGTAAATAAAGTAATCCAGAAATCTTCAACCAAAAAACATATCGGAATCTGCACGTCTGCAATAGCAGTTGATATGGAGTCCTTTGTGATTGCGGAACGTGCCCATGCCATGGGTATTCCTTTTGTCGTCATACGCTCAATTTCCGATGGAATAGACGAAGACCTGGAAGTGTCTGAAAATATGGTAACCGAAGGAGGTAATATTAATATTTTAGCAGCTATGCGAGAAGTGGTAACCAAACCTCACCATATTCCCTACCTCACTCACCTCCGCAAACAAACAAAATTAGCGACAAACACATTGTCCGCTTTCTTTCCAAATTTTATTACACAAATATATAATTCTTTGCTAACATAAAACACTCGTGGGATTTTCCGTAACTATTTAGTCAATTGAAAATTCCCCGGAGGCAGAGGCAAGGCAGCGCCTTGTCTCTCCTATAGTAGTACTCTGTAAAAACTTCTTTTTTTGTAAGTTTTTCACAGTCCAAGGTACTTCTTATCAGGAGGTGAAGTTTGTTTATGAGGGAAAGATTGCTTCGCTCCGCTCGCAATGACCCCAGACGACTAAAGTCGTCACTACAAACGCTCGCAATGACAACGTGCTGTGTGCCATCAAAGAGCATAGTAAGTGTCATTGCGAGGGTCTTTTCCGAAGCAATCTCCCCCTTTTCATAAAGAAGAATTGGTTGCGGTGTAGCTGCGCTAGGTATTATTGAAAGGAAAATTATGACTCATAAGAAAATTGGAATTGTTATGGGCAGCGATTCAGACCTTGTAACAATGAAGGAGGCAATCCGGATTCTCAGGGAATTTGAAGTAGGCTGTGACGTCCATGTTATGTCTGCGCACCGTTCACCGGAAACCGTTCATGCGTTTGCTATGGAGGCTGAAAAGAAGTATGACGTAATTATAGCCGCCGCTGGTGGGGCTGCCCACCTGGCTGGGGTTGTTGCCAGTTTAACGCCTATTCCGGTCATTGGCGTACCGATGCAAACCGCCGGACTCGGCGGTCTGGATTCGCTTCTTTCCACAGTACAAATGCCAGCCGGCATCCCCGTTGCGACATTAGGTATTGGAAAATCAGGCGCTGTCAATGCCGCGCTCCTGGCGGTACAAATCATCAGCACATCGGAGCCAAAATTAAGAGAAAAATTCGTTCAGTACAAAAAGAAACTGGCGGATGAGGTAGTAAAAAAAGACAGAGCAGTACAGGCAGAACTTGGATTATTGTAGTAAAAAATAGAAACCATAGATTGCACAGATTTTATAGACCGTTTGCAGCTTATTAGTTCATAAAGGAGATAGAATGCCGTTACCAACCATTGAATGGGAGGGCGATATTACCGGCCGTATCCGGTTAATCGACCAGACCCTGTTACCAACCGAATTAAAATTTGTCTATTGCGACGATATCAAAAGCATCTGGCATGCAATTAAAACCCTCATGGTAAGAGGAGCGCCAGCGATTGGTATTGCCGGAGCTATGGGGGTTGTTCTGGGCGCAAAAAACATACACACAAACGATACCTCAACGTTCTTCAAGGAACTCAGACGCGTAACAGAGTATTTGGGATCTTCCCGCCCGACTGCGGTCAACCTTTTCTGGGGACTTGCCCGTATGGAGCGTGTTGCGCTGGAAAACAAAGATAAACCTGTAAAGGAAATAAAGGAAATCCTCCTCCTCGAGGCCATAAAAATAGAGGAGGAAGACAAGGCCATTTGCAGACAAATCGGAGAACATGGCGCGGCCCTCATAAAAGACGGCGATGGCGTCCTGACCCACTGTAACGCCGGTGGACTTGCCACGGCAGATTACGGAACAGCGCTCGCCGTTATCTTTAAGGCAAAGGAACACGGCAAACATTTTAAGGTCTTTGCAGATGAAACGCGTCCCCTTTTACAAGGCGCACGGCTGACAGCCTGGGAACTGATGCACGCGGGTATTGACGCCACGCTGATATGCGACAATATGGCGGCGCACGTAATGAAACTGGGAAAGATACAATGCGTCATTGTAGGGGCAGACAGGATCGCAGCCAATGGGGATACTGCCAATAAAATCGGCACGTACGGTGTCTCCATTCTGGCAAAGGAACACAATATTCCCTTTTATGTTGCAGCGCCGGTTTCGACCTTTGATTTAACCATAAAATCAGGAGAAGATATCCCCATTGAAGAACGTTCCCCCGAAGAGGTCACCTGCGGGTTTGGCAAGAGGACGGCGCCTGAAGGAGTCAAGGTATTTAATCCGGCCTTTGATGTAACCCCGGCAAAAAACATTGCAGCCATTATTACCGAAAGGGGGGTAATCCATAACCCTTCCCCCAAGAATATACAAAGTGTGTTAGGGAAACACGGTTCATAAATGAATAGGGAGGTTTTTATGCATATTCACGGATTTATTCCACAAGTACTATTCTCGGGCAGCATTCTTTCCTGTATTCTCCTTGGTTGTGGCAGTGACCGGGTTAACTTAGAGTTCAGAACCCCCAGGGATATTTACGTAGACGACACAAAAACAGACCCGGACAGGCTTAACAGGGAACTTGAATACGACCTGAGAGAGGCTGAGAAAAAACGCCGGCAGAAAGAGCGTGAGACAGCAGACGCAAAAGCTAAGGCAGAGGCGGAAAAGAAGGCAAAAGAGACAAAGGAACTACCTGCTGAAGAAGAAGCAATACAACCAGAACAGGCAGGACAATCAACACCGCAACAATAAATTATTTGAGGAATTAATATTAAAATGACGTTAATTGAAACTAAGGCTCGTCAACATGAACAATTTTATACAAATGTTCATCGAAAACTCTTAGGAACCCATTATACCCCCGATTCTGTGGTAGATTACATAGTTAATCGAACCCTACAGCCTTATGTAGAATCTCCAGAACTTCTTTCTACAATCAAAATCCTCGATCCCGCCTGCGGATCGGGACTTTTTTTGCTAAAAGCATACGATGTTCTCGCTGACCATTGGAAAAAGACGTTTGGGAGATTTACTCAAAAAGACGCCCTGCACATTATTGAAAACTCTCTTTTTGGTATAGATATTGACGAACAATCCGTTTTAGCAACAAAAAGACATCTTATGCAGAAAGCATCTTTTGTAGATGTTTTGCCTTACAAAATAGCGCCTAACATTGTCGTAGGCGATGCACTTTACCTTCGTTCTTTTTCAAAGTTGATGCAGTTAGACGAACAAGCAGCTTTCATGTCCCGATTTGGACCAAATTTTTCCAAACATAAATTTCATTGTATTGTTGGAAATCCACCCTACATTCGAACCCAAAATATACCAAAGGAAAAACGTGATTATTACAGCACTGTTTACTCTACCGCCGCTGGCCGCTTTGACATTTCAGGTCTTTTTATTGAATTATCTGAATATTTGCTAAAAGAAAAGGGCA
>JAXMAC010000019.1:0-14352 GCA_046350595.1 Candidatus Brocadiaceae bacterium
ACTTACACCATGCAGTCACTTTGACTAGTTACTATACTGTATATGTTCCACAGTGCATGCAATTCCATGCATTGATGTATGGTCAGCTGTGGGTAAGTTGGTTCCCACTGCACTGCCATGTTCTTGAAGTTTTCAACTGTTTGCACAATGCAAAGCTTGTATAGCATGTGAAAACCTTAAGAATGCGTGAAATATAATGAAATTTTACCCAGAACACTTTGCAAATTAAAAGGTGCTCTGACTCAATGAATCCAACTTTAATATTTTAACACATATTTATTAAAAACCAAGAATTGTAGTGGCATGGCGCGCCTTGCCACTACATTATTAAAAAGTCGCCGAAGGCAACCTCATTTAATTCCAGGATTTTATAAGGAATGCAAAATTATGAAAGTAAAAGATATTATGGATACATCACCGGATATTATTCGAACATCAGATACCTTTGAGCATCTCATAAAAATACTGGGTGAGGTTAAATACCACGTAATACTAGTGGTCGATGAAGAGGGTACATTGGTTGGTATTATTACCGAAGGAGATATTATAAAGGTGTTAATCCCCAAATACATAACCGTGGATGAGTCCCTTATCTCGGTAATGGATGTAAATTACTTTGAAAGAAAATGCATGGAAAGCAAGGATCTGACTATTAATGAAATTATGTCAAAAGTTACATTCATGGTTAATGAAGACGACCCTATAATAAAGGCAGCAGCGCTTATCTTCGTTAACAAGATACAATCTGTTCCTGTGGTCAGAGGCAAGAAGGTTGTTGGAATTGTGCCACGTTCAATCTTGCTGAAGCATATAACAAAAATTCTTTCTGAACAATGATATCTTAATAAAAATATTTTGAAAATATTATCAAATAATGCAATAGTTGCAAAATACTTACAAAAAAAAGATGTTTTTACACAGCAATATTATAATCCAAAATCTGTGTAATCTGTGGTTCCAAATGGTTTTATTGGTCTGAGGCATTGCCTCGCTGATTATTTAAGGAAACAAACACATGGTCTTCTGGATTGCTACTATTATCTTTATTGCATCGTACGGATTAATTGTCTCAGAAAAACTCGACAAAACAAAGGTTGCGCTCATTGGCGCTGGCTTGATGATGATACTGAAAATCGTAAGCCAGCATGAGGCATTTTATGATGAAAAATACGCCATAGATTATAACGTTATCTTCCTGCTCATCGGCATGATGATCATTGTCAATATCCTGAGCAAGACAGGTTTGTTCCAGTTCCTGGCAATAAAATCGGCAAAGCTGGCAAAAGGGAAGCCATTCCTGATCCTCATGTATTTTACCATTATTACTGCACTACTCTCCGCATTCCTCGATAATGTGACGACGGTATTGCTTCTTGTTCCGGTTACACTCTTTATCGCAGACGAACTGGAATTAGACCCCTTCCCTTTTTTAATATCAGAAGTTATGGCATCTAATATTGGCGGCACGGCGACACTCATTGGCGATCCTCCGAATATTATGATTGCCAGCAAGGTACAACTCACATTCATGGATTTTATCTACCACACGGCGCCAGCGGTCATCTTTATTTTCGGATTCTTCCTCCTGACGATAAAATTACTCTTTGGAAAGAAATTTCATGTAAAAGAAGAAGTGAGGCAAAAGATACTTGCGATAGACGAACTTACCATGATCAAAAACTATAGCCTGCTGAAAAAATCACTCGGTGTATTGGGAGTTGTCATCGCAGGATTTATCTTTCACGGCGTCCTCCATTACGAACCTGCAACCATTGCCATTTTGGGCGCGGCTGTTTTGCTCATTATATCAAAGGAAGACCCGCATCATGTACTGAGAGAACTGGAATGGCCAACACTGTTCTTTTTTATGGGACTCTTCATTATTGTTGGTGGTGTCATCAAGGTGGGTCTGATTTCTAACCTTTCCGAAGGTATGATTTCACTGACAAAACCAAGCGCAGAAAACATGTTTGTTACTGCAATTACCACCTTATGGTTCTCTGCTCTTAGTTCGGCAATTGTAGACAACATCCCCTTTGTGGCAAGCATGATTCCCCTCGTTACGGACACTGCACATGCAGTTCTCCCTTCCGGAATGGATTTTAAATCAATTGTTCAGCATACAACCCTTATGCCTGTGTGGTGGTCATTGGCATTAGGGGCATGCCTTGGAGGAAACGGCTCGCCCGTTGGCGCATCTGCTAACGTTATCACCCTGGGACTTGCGGAAAAGGCCGGATATCCCATATCGTTTAAAAAATTTATTGTCTATGCAATACCCATTACCATGGAGACGATTATCATATCTACTCTCTACATCTGGTTAAGATATTACGCTTTTATCTAAATGTCCTTTTTACGTCTTTCTCTGCGTCCCCGGGGGGAGAACTATTACGATTTTATTGATAAACATCAGCATTATTATCGTATCTTTCATGTTTTTATCATAGTATAAATGAAATTATCTTGCCTGATAATTTTTTTTCTGGTAACATAATGAGCCATTTTGCCATCTTTCAGGTTATGTTTTGGTAATTCAATTTCATCGTAATAATTCCAGGTTTTTTATTAGATAATGTATAATCCTAAATAGTTCCTTGTTGTTTCGTATATTTTGAAAGGAGTAAACTGGATGTCTCCCAAGTACGTGTATTTTTTTGGAAGTGGGTCTGCCGATGGTAATGCAAATATGAAGCACCTGTTAGGTGGTAAGGGCGCTAATCTTGCTGAAATGACGAATCTTGGAATTCCCGTTCCGCCAGGATTTACCATATCGACAGAGGTATGTGATGCGTACTATAAAAACAACCTCCAATACCCTCCGGGTCTTGAAAAGGATATCGAACAGAATCTTTCTAGGCTTGAGAAACTGATGGGGAAAAAATTAGGCGACGCAGAAAATCCTTTACTGGTCTCTGTTCGAAGTGGCGCGGCAGCCTCCATGCCGGGCATGATGGATACCGTTTTAAATCTCGGTTTGAATCCGGTTGCGGTCAAAGGGCTTATCAAAAAGACCGGGAACGAGCGTTTTGCATGGGATGCATATCGCCGTTTCATTACGATGTTTGGCGATGTGGTTATGGGGGTGGAACGCCACGACTTTGAGGAAGTTCTTGATCACTATAAGAAAAAGGCGCGGGTAAAGAACGATACAGACCTCAATGCCGAACAGTTAAAAAATATTGTTGAAGACTTTAAGGCTATTTATAAAAAGAAGACGAAAGAATCTTTTCCCAATGACCCGCATGTGCAGTTAGACAAGGCCATTCATGCGGTATTTTCCTCCTGGAATAACCCCCGCGCCGTAAAATACCGGCAGCTTTATGAAATTAAGGGTCTTTTAGGGACAGCGGTGAATGTGCAGGCGATGGTATTCGGCAATATGGGAAATCATTCTGCTACGGGTGTGTGCTTTACCAGAAATCCATCTACCGGTGAAAATAAATTTTATGGTGAATTTCTCATTAACGCGCAGGGTGAAGATGTTGTCGCCGGTATTCGTACCCCTGAACCGATCACAAATCTTGAAAAAGAGATGCCTGCCGTTTATGATCAGCTTGTTAAATATAAGAATATTCTGGAAAAGCACTTCAAGGATGTTCAGGACATTGAATTTACGATTGAGGAAAGCAAGCTCTACATGCTCCAGACAAGAACGGGCAAACGTACAGCCCGTGCTGCTGTTAAATTTGCCGTTGATATGGCAAATGAAAGTCTTATTGATAAAAATACTGCCATAACCCGCGTTGATCCGAGTCAGTTGGATCAGTTGTTACACCCCACATTCGATCCCAAAGCAAAAAGAGAAGTTATAGCTGTAGGACTTCCTGCATCGCCGGGCGCTGCTACAGGAAAAGTTGTTTTTAGCGCTGAAGATGCAGAAAAATTAGCCGAAAAACATGAAAAGGTGATCCTCGTACGGAAAGAAACCTCCCCGGAAGATATTGGAGGTATGCACGTTTCAAAGGGTATCCTGACAACACGTGGCGGTATGACTTCACACGCCGCTGTTGTTGCAAGGGGGATGGGTAAATGCTGTGTGGCTGGTTGTGGCTCATTAAATGTAGATTATAAGAGCCAAACCTTCAAGGTAAGCGGCAAAACAGTAAAAAAAGGAGATTACATATCCATAGACGGTAGTACGGGGGAAGTTATGTTAGGGCAGGTTCCCACGGTAGAACCCAGACTGAGCGGTGACTTTGCCACACTCATGGAATGGGCTGATGCAGTCCGTAAATTGAAAGTGCGAACGAACGGGGATACCCCTGAAGATGCAAGGCGGGCTCGTGAATTAGGCGCCGAGGGTATCGGTCTTTGCAGAACAGAGCATATGTTTTTTGGTGAAAACAGGATTGATTCTGTCCGCCAGATGATCCTTGTTGCCCCTGACGTAAGAAATTTAAAGGCCAAGATTGCAAACCTTGAAAAGGAACTGGCAAAGGCCGCAAACAACAGGGCGAGTGAAATTAAAAAAGAATTAACGCAAACTAAAAATGAACTCAAATGCCCAATGAGCTTATATACCTCTGCCCTCAGGAATTTACTACCCATGCAACGACGGGATTTTGAACAGATATTTAAGGCTATGGATGGTCTTCCCGTTACCATACGACTCCTTGACCCTCCCCTCCATGAATTCTTGCCGCAGGAAGAATATAATCAAAAAGAGATGGCAAAAAAAATGAAGATTACCCTGAGAGAGGTGCAGGACAGGGTGTCTGCCCTTCACGAATTAAATCCCATGCTGGGACATCGTGGGTGTCGTCTGGGTGTTACCTATCCTGAGATGTATGACATGCAGGTACAGGCTATTATAGAAGCAGCTTGCATTGTGAAGAAAAAGGGTATTACCGTATACCCTGAAATCATGCTGCCTATCATTAGCACAGAACAGGAATTCAGTATATTAAAGGATGCCGTACACAGGGTTGCTAAAGAGGTGTTGCAGAAAAAAGGTATGGAGATTGAGTATAAGGTTGGCACTATGATTGAACTCCCCCGCGCAGCGCTCATAGCGGATAAGATTGCAAGGCACGCCGAGTTTTTCTCGTTTGGAACCAACGACCTTACCCAGATGACCTTTGGTTTTAGCCGCGATGATGTGGGTTCCTTTGTACCGGAGTATATAGAAAAAGGTATTCTTGAAAAGGACCCATTCCAGATATTAGATCAGGAAGGCACGGGGCAGTTGGTAGAGATTGGTATTAAGAAGGGGCGAACGACACGCCCTGATCTCAAAGTGGGTATATGTGGCGAGCACGGTGGAAATCCGCAGACGATATTATTTTGTCACAAGATCGGAATGAGCTATGTCAGCTGTTCACCGTTCAGGGTGCCCATTGCAAGACTTGCCGCTGCCCAGGCATCGTTACAACAGCCTGTTTCAAAGGCTACGGTGTAGTTGTTTTATAATGAATACTATGAAATTTGCATACATAAGAATGTTGGGATGTGTTTTTTTATTATTCAGTCTTTTCTCTATATTTCAAGGGGACGTATACACAGGTAATGGTTGGAAGTATTGCTCTGGCATAGCATGGGGGGATACAAAGATTACCGATACTTCAACGAATAATACAACAGAACAACAACGCTGGGTCAACCAGAAAATAATAGAACAGAATACTGCGGGAACTGTTTATGGAAGTAAAAAGAAATTAAAAACAATAGATACGAGCGCCCCCCAGGGTACAATCGTTATCAACGGTGGAGATGCCTATACCAACTCGCCAAAAGTGCAGGTAAGTTTATTGGCAACTGATGATGAGGGTATTACGGGATATTATTTTTCCACGAATAATGTAATACCGTCAGCAACGGCTGAAGGATGGACGAATATTACGCCTTCACCTGCTTATGGCGCAGGTGTTTCATACACGTTAAGCAGTGGGGACGAAAGAAAGACTCTGTACGTATGGTTTAAGGATGCCGCCGGGAATATATCTAATACCGTCACTGATTCTATTGATCTGGATACAACAGCGCCTGTTGTGGTTATTACGAGTCCTGTTTCAGGTGACACGTATTCAACCACGGCAGTTTTGATAAATCTTGGCGGCAGCGCTTCGGATAGTGGAAGTGGAATAAGCCATGTGGCATGGAGCACTGATAAGGGTGGTCGTGATCTGGCGAGTGGCGCTGCGAACTGGAAGGTTGCAGGGGTAAGTTTGGAAAGTGGAAATACGGTTGTCACCGTGAAGGCAACAGATGGCGCAGGTAATACAGGGTCAGATACTCTTACCATAAGTGTTTCGGCAACCGGCTTGACCAATGGTTTAAAGGCTTTCTATAACTTCAACGAGGGAAGTGGCGCAACTGCGTTTGATACTTCAGGATATGCGAATAACGGAATTACAAGCGGTGCAACAGGGACAACGGGAATTGTGGGGGGGGCGTTGAAGTTTAATGGGGTGGATAATTATGTGTCAATTCCGCGTATGAATTATGATGAGATATCCATTTCTGCCTGGTTTTACAAAAACGCAAAAGACACGGCAAATGTTGACGCTATAATTGGCGGCTGGAAATGGGATTTGGCCATTGAGACTGAAGAGGGTTTTGATTTACGATTCTCTCCGACAACTCCAGACACCCTGGAATTTGTTCTTGTGACAAAAAATGCCAGCGGAACGAGGGTATTGAAAACAGCGAAAGCCAATCTGGTGAATTCTGTAGGTAGTTGGTTCCATGCCGTAGGTGTATACAATAAGAATACAGGTGAACAAAAGCTCTCTATCAACGGACAGTTAGTAAATACCCAGTTCCATCCCGCAGGAAATACAATAGTGCCTATGACGATTTATGCTGATATAAAAATAGGATATTCAAGGGTAAATAAAGGTTTTTTTAACGGTACCATAGATGAGGTACATTTTTATAACAGGGCATTGAGTAGTCAGGAAGTACTTGATTTGTACAATATTCAATGATGATAGAAAATATACATGTGGGTATTATTGTTGTTTTAAAAGTTAAAATTATTTTATAGACAAATAACATGAATAGAGCTATAGTATTTTGAATTTTTAAATGTGGTAGAGTGTGGTGAACCTTTCTGGAGTTTAGCAACAATAGTCAGTATTCTATATATGCATAAGCATTAACATAAGAGAAAGGATGTGAAAAAGGTAAACTAACCGTGAGGTTAGGGCGCAAAGTCTATGATCTTCTTACTGGAAGAATGCAGGGATTGCCACATAGAACTCTTAAAATACAGAATATGAAGTTCTGATAAGCCCACATCAGAGAATTACAAACTGTGTCAAAAAAGCGATTTCGATAAACTTTATTTAATTTGGTTTGTCGAAAGAATTAAATCTGTCCGTCTTCATTTCGCAATCCTGCATAGTATTTCGTTTCTTTCCTCTTGCCCCAGTAGTTCCTGAAATCTGTAAGTATTTTTACTCTTGATTAATAGTAAGTCGATGGGTAAAAAACAATAAATTATGTTAAAGGTAAACATTTTAATAATGAGAACGAACCAACTTCACTTATAAATAATTACGTTTTATTAATTTTTCATGAGGAATGGTAATTATGAAAACAGCCGTGAGAATTTCAGGATGTGTGTTTTTTCTCTTTTCTCTTTTATTTTTGGTTTACGAAAAGATATACGCAGATAACAGCTGGAAGAATTGCTATGGCATAGCCTGGCGTGATACGCCGGAAAATAGCATAAAATATGCTAAACACATGGGATATGATTATATTGCCGCAAAGAGTTGGTCGCCGGATACGTATAAAACCAACCCCGCGTGTGCTGGTCTCAGGTTTTTTATTATTGACCCGCACACCAATTCACCTATTTATGCCGACTTGCCGAACCGTTCTGCTTTGGGAACGAATGTGGAGGGAGGAAAGGTGGTCGATACTTCAAAGACTTATACCGCAGAACAACAAAGCTGGTACAATCAAAGGATGGTGTGGAAGAGTACTGACCCATTTCCTTATAATCTGGCGACGGGTCATTTTGCTGATGCAACGGGTACAAAATTTACTGCGATGTGGGACGTGCAACAGCAGGCAGTGATTGATGAGCTTATTGGAAAGATATTACAGCTCTTTAAGAGTTATGAAAATCCAAGTCTTCCGTTTACCTTTGCAGGATATGGAGTAGATGTGCCCATGTTGAGCGGCGATTTTTCGTATATAAATAGTTCTGGCGTCCGCACCCGTGCTACCCTGGCTCTTTGGACGGGGAGTGATTCCGGATTGTTACATGATAACATTACCCATGAATATCCAACATATACGGAAGGAATGGCGGCATTTTATAAACAACTGAATGCGAGAATGAGACAGGAATTTCCCGGTGCTAAGTGGATAATAGAGCCTGCAAGGGTGTACGATGCTTCAGGGTATGTAAGTGGAGACGAATGGATAGCAAGCATAAAAGGTCGTGCAGATAAAAATGAATTGACGCCGGATGTGATTCTGCAGGAGGGCAATACTACTGATTTTGTGGATAATAGTAATAATTTTACTTCAGGGGTAAACATTACGAAGGACAGTGTTGGTTGTAGTCAGAATAGCAAGGTTGAAGAGGACGCAAATCGTCTTATTGCTGCAAAGGCTGCAATGAGCGGCGCATGGTACACCTGGTTTGGGCGCTTTGGTGGTACCGGTACGATGCCAAATTTTCAGAGCATCACCGATGTATACCTGCGGTTAAAACTCGTGAGGTGTATACCCAACTGGGAAAACCTGAACAATGTGCCATTAACGTATCGCTCGTGGGATGGGAATGTATACCAGAGTCCAAAGAGTTACATAAGCAATGATGTTATGTATTCGCGTCATCCAAAGACGGGGAAATTGTTTGCAGTGTTTTTAACAACCAACGGTACCATAAAACTCAATAGCTGGGAGACGGTATCATCAATTCAGAGCGTTGATGGTTATTTCATGGAATCGGGGGATGGGAGTGCAGATTTTGATATCGTTGATAAGACGGTACGGTTAAAAAGTGGTGTGAGTATCGCTGTTGATTCGGGCAACGGGCAGGTTAAAGGGAATGGATATATTTTCACCTTATTGAGCACGAGCGGTGTTCCCGTGGTATTAACAGGTCCCGTAACAAATGCGACATGGGGTTCTGCAACACTAAACGGGTTAGTGAATCCCAATGGGTTGTCAACCATGGTATGGTTTGAATATGGTACAATGACTGGTGCCTATGGGGGAAGAACCACGGCACAGGAGGTAGTAGGAACAACCGATCTGGAAGTGGGTATCAATGTAAGTGGTTTATCATCGGGCAAGACGTACTATTATAGAATCGTTGGACAAAATACTGAGGGGTTAGTATATGGAAGCGAAAGGGCGTTTATTACCGGAGATACGACACCTCCGGTGAGTTCGATTAAGATAAACAATGACAGTCAATATACCAAAGTCGCTGGTGTTACCCTCAACCTCTCGGCGACCGATAATGTGGGTGTGACAGGTTATTATATTTCTACAAGTCCTACGGTTCCGCTGGCAACCGCTACAGGATGGATTGCTGTAACATCAACGGCGACGTTCAGTCTTAATAAATCATATACCGTGAGTAGCGGTACAGGGACCAAGACAGTATATTTCTGGTGCAAGGATGCGGCAGGAAATGTTTCAAATGTAGTAAGTGATTCAATTATTTATGACGCTACTACTCCTGTTGTAACGATAAACAATCCTACATTAAATACAACATTTTCAACAAGGAGTGCTACCATAAAGTTAGGTGGCAGTGCATCAGACACTACGAGCGGAATAAGTAAGGTAACGTGGGTTAATAATAAGGGTGGTAGTGGAATCGCCATCGGGACAACGAGTTGGACAACCGGCGATATAAATCTCTTGAGCGGAAGTAACATAATAACCGTAACAGCGACCGACGGTGCGGGGAACACTCGTACAGATACGATAACCGTGAGCCTTTTGGGCATATTACCTCCTGATGCATTACAGGCATTTTATTCCCTGGATGAGGGAAGTGGTGCTATTGCCACTGACGCATCAGGGAACGGTAATAATGGCGCTATTTATGGAGCAATATGGACAACAGGCAAAATTAATAATGGATTAAAATTCAATGGGACAAGTAATTATGTAGCAACTCCACGTATGAATTACGATGAAGTTTCAGTCTCTGCATGGATTTATAAGAGTGCGAAAGATACAACAAACGCTGACTCAATATTGAGCGCCTTGAGATGGGATTCTACGGTACAAATTCAGGAGGGTTTTGAATTACGATTTTTACCAACAGCGCCGGATATCATTGAATTTGTCCTCGTTACAAAAAATCTAAGTGGAACGAAGACAACTAAGATAGCCCGAAGCAGTATGTCGAATTCCGTTGGCAGTTGGTTTCATGTCGCAGGCGTATATAGCAAGACCACGGGAGAGCAGAAATTGTATGTCAATGGACAGGCAGTAAATTTACAGTTGCATCCGGTTGGGAATGTTGTGGCACCCCTGGCATATTATCCCGATATGAGGCTGGGATTTTCCCGGTTTAGTAATGGATATTTTAACGGTGTGATTGATGAAGTCCGTATTTACAAGGGCTCCCTAAGCGATAAGGAGGTACAGGATTTATATAATGAACAAGGTATGGCCCCCTTATTTCCTGCATTTGCAGGTTCAATCATCATCAATAATGGCAATTCATATACAAATTCCATCAACGTTGCTCTGAATTTATCTGCTGCGAATAGCGCGGGGGTGACGGGATATTATCTCTCAACAAATTCTACGACTCCTCTGGCTACCGCTACCGGGTGGAAGACTGTTACTTCCACCACAAACTATAACGCAAGTGTTCCGTACTCCTTAAGCAGTGGTGATGGCAATAAAACCGTATACGCATGGTTTAAAGACGCCTCTGGAAAGGTGTCTGGTACGGCAAGTGACTCTATTGGTTTGGATACTACCGCTCCGGCAGTAAGTATTATCAGTCCCACATCGAATGCAATATATACAACCACGACAAATACTATCAATTTAGGTGGTAATGCAACGGATAGCGGGAGTGGGGTAATTAATGTTGTGTGGAGTAGCGATAAAGGCGGAAGCGGAACTGCAAGTGGTACCGCTAATTGGGCGATTTCTGGCATTAATTTAACCAGTGGGAGTAATGTGATTACGGTAACGGCAAAAGATGGCGCCGGGAATACCGGCACAGCTGCAATTACTGTTCAGTATGAAGTCGGTCTTGTGGTAGCAACGGAAACGGTATCGAACATAAGACTGGATTCGGCGACATTGAATGGTACAGTAAATCCCGGTGGGTCATCAACAACAGTGTGGTTTGAATATGATACAACGAGTGGGATATATGGGAATGCTACACCAGCACAGGATGTAAGCGGAACATTTAATATGGTGATACGCGCTGACATAACAGGGCTGTTAGAGGGTAAGAAGTATTTTTACCGGGCAGTGGCACAAAACAGTTCGGAAACCAAACACGGATATGAGATGTCATTTACAACATTAGAGACAGCTGCTCCAGGTGGTTCCATAAAGATAAATGGCGGCAATGCATATACCAATTCTACAACGGTTATGCTTACTCTCTCTGCAACAGATAATATCGGGGTAACGGGATATTACCTGTCTCCAGCTAATACACCACCAACAGTAACAAAAGTGGGTTGGATTTCGGTTTCTTCTACCCCGAATTTCAATGCGAATGTTTCGTATACATTGAGCGGTGAAGATGGCAATAAGACGGTATACGTATGGTTTAAAGATGCGTCAGGGAACGTGTCCGGTGTTGCCAGTGATTCTATTATGGTGGACAGACGGGCTCCTGAAATTGAGATTAAGAGTCCAACTTCAGATGAGAAATATGTAAGTCCGGGCACTACGGTAAATTTGGGTGGTAAGGCAGAAGATGATGAAAGTGGTGTAGCTCGTGTAACCTGGACTAACGATAGGGGGGGGAGTGGGGTTGCATCCGGGACTACCAGTTGGACGATTAGTGGCATAAAGCTTATGAGCGGTAACAACCTTATAACGGTAACGGCGATAGATGGTGCAAACAATGCCAGGAAGGATACAATAACCGTTCGACCCCGCTAAAAACACAAGGGATTATGATCGGTTATGTAAAAATCCCTGAACCGTAATCTGCTATAAAAAAAGGTTAAAGCTGAAAAATGTGAAAAGGGTAAACTAACCGTGAGGTTAGGACGCAAAGCCGCGGTTCTTGAGTAAAGAATATCGGGTTGCCATATTTTATTAACTTTTAAGGGTGGAAATGATGATGAAATTTGCTTTGAGAATTTCAGGGTGCATCTTATCTTTCTTGTGTTTTGCCCTCTTAAACTGTCAGAAAACAAAAGCGGATGACGGCTGGAAGAATTACTATTTAATAGCGTGGCGGGATACGCCGGCAAATTCTGTAAAATATGCAAAACAAATGGGGTATGACTATATTGCAGCAAAAAGCTGGACGGCTTATACCTATAAGAACAACCCTGACTGTGCCGGTCTGAAGTATTATATTGTTGATCCCCATTTTACTGCGGATGTTTACGCCGATCTGCCCAAGCGTTCCGTCCTGGGGGAGACCATAGATGGTGGCCGGTTTATAGATATTTCCCGGACTTATACCCAGGAACAGAAGGATTGGTATAATAGTCGTATGGTTTGGAAAAGCAACGATTCATTTCCTTATAATTTTGCAACAGGCTACATACCAGACTCTGCAGGGACTAGAATTTCAGTCATGTGGGATGTTCAACAGCAGGCAGTTATTGATGAACTGGTTGAAAAGATAATACGCTTGTTTAAAAGCTATGAAAGACAAAGTCTTCCCTTTACCTTTGCAGGATATGTGATAGATGTGCCCATGATGAGCGGTGACTTTATGTATTTAAGCAGTACGGGGAAAAACGTGCAGACAACACTGGAATATTGGACAGGAAGTGATTCCGGGCTGTTGCATGACATCATTACCCATGAATATCCCACATACACAGAAGGAATGGCTGCGTTCTATAAACAATTAAATACCATAATGCGTCAAAAATTTCCTGATGCCAAATGGTTAATGGAACCATCGAGGATCTATGATAGTTCTGGGGTTGTAAGTGGCGATGAATGGGTATACAGCATTAAAAATCGCGCGGATAAAAACGAATTAACGCCGGATTTTATATCTCAGGAAGGGGCTGTTACTGATTTTGTGGATAATAGCGATAATTTCAATTCCGGGTTAAATATTACCAAAGATATGGTAGGTTGTAGCCAGAATAGTGCGGTTGAAGAGGATGTAAATCGTCAAATTGCCGTAAAAGCCGGAATGAATGGGGCATGGTATAACTGGTTTGGGCGCTTTGGAGGTTCCAAAACAATGCCTGATTTTCAGGGGATTTCTGATGTTTACCCACGGTTGAAACTGGTACGATGCATTCCAAACTGGGACAACCTCAACAAGGTACCACTGACGGATAGATCGTGGGATGGAAATGTATATCAAAGTCCCTTGAGTTATATAAGCCGTGATGTTATGTATTCTCGCCATCCAAAGACGGGAAAACTTTTTGCAGTATTTTTAACGACGAATGGTATTGTAAAGCTTAATAGTTGGGAGTCGGTTACCTCTGTAAGATGTACCGACGGTTACTTTGTGGAAACTGTGGATGCAAGTGCTGATTTTAACATCATTGATAATGAGGTTCGTTTAAAGAGCGATGTTAATATTGCAACTGACCCGGAAAACGGCCAGATAAAAGGAAATGGGTATATTTTTACCTTATCGGCCAAAAGTGGAGTTGCCGAGGTAATTACCGGACCGGCAACAAATGTGACCGCAGACAGTGTGACATTAACTGGGATGGTAAATGCGAATGGCTTTCCTGCAACAGTATGGTTTGAATATGATACGACAAGTGGCGCATATGGGATGAAGTCGCTTATACAGGAGGTAAATGGCTCGACTAATACAGACGTAACTGCAAACGTAAACGATTTATCATCGGGTAAGACATATTATTATCGCATTATGGGACAGAACATTCAGGGGATTTTTTATGGCAGTGAAAGAAGTTTTACCACGCTGGACAATATACCGCCGGATTGTTCTCTAAAGATAAATGATGACAATCCTTTTACGAATGTGGCCGGGGTTACTCTGAACCTCTCGGCAACAGATAATACAGGCGTGACCGGGTACTGTATTTCTACGAATTCAACGCCGCCATTAGCGACTGCTTCTGGGTGGACATCAATTACGTCAACGACAGATTTCAATCTTAATAGACCGTATACCTTGAGTAGTGTGGATGGGATTAAGACACTGTATTTTTGGTGTAAGGATGCAGCGGATAATGTATCAAATGTTGCAAGTGCTTCTATTAC
>JAXMAC010000019.1:14452-43885 GCA_046350595.1 Candidatus Brocadiaceae bacterium
CAAGAGATGTTTCAGGAAAAGGTAATCATGGAACTATTGCCGGGGCCGAATGGACGACAGCTAAGATTGGCGGTGGATTAAAATTTGATGGAACAAGTCATTATGTGTCGGTTCCTCGTGTAAACCTTGACGAATTATCAATTTCTGGCTGGTTTTATAAAAATGCAAAAGACACGACAAATGCCGATGCAGTATTCAGCGCATTCAATAAAGGAGCAACGGCGCAGGCGCAGGAAGGCTATGAAATACGCTTTATGCCATCCGACCCTGAGACTATTGAATTTATGCTTATAACACAAAACGCGGATGGAACACTGACGTCAAAAATAGCACGGAACAATTTAACAAATTCAGTAGGTAAATGGTACCATGTTGCAGGTGTATATTGTAAGTCAACGGGTGAGCAGAAGCTCTATGTAAATGGACAACAGGTAAGTACCCTGGTGCATTCACCGGGTAATACCGTAGTACCTCTAACATCCTATTCGGATATGAGGATAGGATATTCGAGGGTAAGTACCGGTTACTTTAATGGTTCGATAGATGATATTCGTATATATAATGGCGTTCTGAGCGATCAGGAAATACTGGATTTATATAATAGCGCAACAGATAGTTCCGTGCCTTCGGGCTCAATAGTTATCAACGATGGTGCATTATATTCAAATTCTACCAGTGTCACCCTGAACCTGCTTGCTACCGATAACATCGGGGTGACGGGCTATTATCTCTCGATGAATTCTACAACACCACAAGCCAATGCATCAGGCTGGATACCGGTAACGCTAACAAAAAATTTTACTGCCCCCCTACCGTATGTTTTTAGCAACGATGCGGGCAGTCAGACAGTATATGCATGGTATAAGGATGCTATGGGAAATGTATCAGAGATGGCCAGCGCTTCAATTACTTTGGATACTATAGTCCCGGTAGTAACTATCATGAGTCCTACCCCCGATGCTGCTTACACAACAACAGACATGACAATAAGTTTAGCAGGCACTGTTATAGATGATGGAAGTGGTGTAAATAACGTGACATGGAAAAGTGATAGGGGTGGAAGTGGAGATGCAAGTGGAACAAGTAATTGGACGATTTCTGATGTTAGTCTAACTGATGGCGATAACAGGATTACCGTAATGACGACTGATAAAGCAGGCAATACCGGCTTGTCAACGATTACCGTAAAGTCTGGCTTAGAACCAACCGTAATAACGGGTGCATCGGTAAATGTAACATCGGTTTCAGCTACTTTACTTGGCACGGTGAATGGAGGTGGGTTGCGAACGTCTGCATGGTTTGAATATGGCGCAGAGAGTGGTGTGTATGAAAACATCACGCCTGCACAGGATGTAACCGGGGCAACGAACATCGAGTTAACTGTTGACGTTACAGGGTTGGTGGAAGGCAAAGAGTACTATTACAGGATTGTAGCTCAGAATAATGCCGGAACAAAGCAGGGAAGTGAAATGACATTAAAGACGCCGGATATGACAGTCCCTGGGGGTTTAATTGTTATTAAGGACGGTGATGACTATACTAATACCACGACAGTTCCTTTGAAGTTGATCGCAACGGATAATGTGGGAATAACAGGGTACTATCTTTCGACAAGTGATGTTATACCAGAGGCGACCGCTGAGGGTTGGACGGATGTTACATCTACGGCAAACTACAGCGCAAACATTCAATATACGTTGAGCGACGGCGAAGGCAATAAGACACTTTACGTGTGGTACAAAGACGAAGCCGGGAATATGTCTGGCACTGCAAGTGATTCAGTTGATGTGGATACAAAGTCGCCAGAAATAAATATTATGAGTCCCACATCTGACGCTGCCTATATAACGACAGCGAGTATGGTATATCTCGGTGGTAGTGCTGCGGATACAGGAAGTGCGATACAGAGCGTGATGTGGAGCAGCGACAGCGGAAGAAGTGGAGAAGCCGATGGAACGACAAGTTGGGCAATTGGGGATATAAATCTGGAGATTGGCGACACGGCAATAACGGTAACTGCAAAAGACGTCGCAGGGAACACAGGCACTGCATCAATTACGGTTACCTATGGTGTTGTCCCGGCAGTAACGACCGCATCAGCGACAAATGTGAAAGCAGATACAGCAACGTTGAACGGTATGGTGAATGCCGGTGGATTATCCACGACAGTATGGTTTGAGTATGGAACAACTACGGGAACATATAATACTACTTCTCCATCACAGGTTATTAATGGACTTAATGATGTAGCCGTAAATGCTGATATAACAGGATTACTGGAAAGTAAGGTGTACTATTACCGGGTAGTAGCCCAGAACATTGCGGGAACTGTTTATGGAAACGAAATGACATTAAAAACATTGGATACGAGCGCTCCACAGGGTTCTATCGTTATCAATAGTGGTGATGCTTATACTAACTCTACATCAGTGAAGGTAAATTTATTGGCAACCGATAACGAAGGTATTACCGGGTATTATTTTTCCGCGAATAACGTAACACCATTAGCAACAGCAGAAGGATGGACAAATGTTACACCATCACCTGCTTATGGTGCAAGTGTTTCATACACGTTCGGCAGTGGGGATGGAATAAAGACGTTGTATGTCTGGTATAAGGATGCCGATGGGAATGTATCTGGTACCGTCAGCGATTCTATTGAACTGGATACGACAGCTCCTGTTGTAGTTATCACGAGCCCTGTTTCAGGTGACACGTATTCAACTACATCAGTTTTGATAAATCTTGGCGGCACCGCTTCGGACGATAGAAGCGGGATAAGTCGTGTTATATGGAGTACTGATAAGAATAGTAGCGGCACGGCCAGTGGGGCGACGAGTTGGACGATTTCTACTATAAACCTGACTGTTGGCGATACCGTAATTACCGTAACGGCAACTGACGGGGCGGGTAATACCGGGATGACTACTATTACCGTGAATTATTCCGGAGCGCCTGTACAGGCTGGCTTAAGTGCCCTTTATGTTTTTGATGAGGGAAGTGGAGCAACTGCCCTTGATACATCGGGAAATGGTAATAATGGTACAATTAATGATGCAACATGGACAACCGGTAAGATCGGAAGTGCATTGAGTTTTGATGGTACAAGTAGTTATATATTGCTTTCCAACACCTTAGATGCTTTCAGCGAGTTTACGTGTGCTGCATGGGTAAAAGCCGATGATTTGTCTGTAAAAAGAGGTATTTTTACTTCCGGAGGATTCAATACCAGTGGATTCAGATTCAGAATCAACACCAACGGCTCTGTCTGGATGCTGATGGCAGGCGGCGACAGCTATAATACGTTATTGACGGCAGCAGGAGTTGTTAAAAGCGGGTTGTTTTACCATATAACCGTTACCGGGAAGTCCGGGCAATATATGAGGATTTATGTAAATGGTGAGCTTGCAAAAGAAAAAGTCACCACGCAAACAGTTACCACACCAACCGCCTCTGGTTATATTGGAACCTCCTGGAGTAAAACTTCAGAATTGATGAAAGGTGTCATTGACGATGTTCGCATTTATAAACGGGCGTTGAGCAATCAGGAAGTTCTTGACGTGTACAATACCCGCTAATAACAGATACACATGGTAGAGATTTCATACCAATACCGGTGGGTACGGACGAACTTCGTTTGTCCGTGCCCACCTTATTGAAATAAGCTATACCATGGAATCCGCTGCCACAACCAAAGATATACCATCTGACGTATACGCTATACTCAAAGAGGAAGTATTACTGATGCTATGATTGAATACTGTGGTACCCCTCATATCGAAAGAAGGAGATTTGTGATGTCTGCTCGGCAGCTTGTTATGAAAATTTTGGGAGGAATTGTTTTTCTTTTTTCTCTGGTGGTTGAGGTTTATGGAGTTAATTTAGCTCATAATTCCAGTTTTGAGTGTGGGCTTGATGCGGGTTATGGATATGATGGAATTGTTGTTAAGGATGACACTACAGCATCCCATGGAATATCTAGTCTGCGGATTGATACCCCTGATTCATTTGAGATAACTTCTGACGATATACAACTGAAACCAAATACGCAATATAGATTTTCGTTATGGGCAAAAGCATCGGAAGGTTCTGATAGAGCTGTAGTAATGAGACTTGTGAGTAGTCAAACTACTCCCTGGTTTAAAAATATTCTCATATTTACTCCAACGACTGACTGGATGCAATATAGTACCGATCCCTTTATTGTACCTGTGGAAAATCAATATTTTCGTATTTGGTTTGAAAACAAAGGTGGCACTACTGGTACATCAGTATGGCTTGATGCAATCGAAGTTGAGGAAACTACCGGTGATATTGATTATAGTCCTCCCCCGTTTGAGGTTGGAATAGAGAAAATTTCAAAGAAATACTATACATACCTTGGTGTGACATATCCTGTCAACTTCCAGGTAAGAAACAACACTTCATCGTCAAAAACATTACAAATAAATTATAGAGTATTGGACGAGTATTTTAACAAGGAAGTTAAAGCAGGTGCACTAGATATTACAGCTGAAGCAAATTCAACGACTGCCATGATGTTAGCAAATCTATCACCAAATAGACGAGGTAAGTATATAGTTTACTCTGATTTACTGGACGGTGGCACGATAATTAGTTCAAGTACTTTTGAATTTGCAGTGATTGAGAAAGTGATGAAGGGAGAGTCGCAGTTTACTGATGGATTTACGGTGTCTGGACATAGTGGTGGGCGAGGTATTAATGCAGGTACCGACGATGAAGCTTATGATTTCCGTGCAGAAGCGGGAGAGAGATGGATACGGGATCGGGATGCAATAGTATTAAAGTGGAGTTCTATTGAGCCAACAGAAGGTGAATTTGTTTGGACTGATTTTGACAATTTTTTAAACGCGGCAACAAAACGAGGAATAAGAATTCTTCCAAATCTTGGAAGTGGTTGTAATTATGCCCAGCCTGACGTGCCTCCTAATTTACCTACTTGGCTTGCTAATGATGCGAGAAGCAAGATTGTTTATAATGGTACTAAAAAAGTATATCTTTTTCCTATACTTGAATGGCGCAATTTTGTAAAAGCATGTGTAACCCGATATAAAGGAAGGATTACCCATTGGGAGATATTAAATGAACCCGGTTCTTATCTGACACCTGCACAGTATGTGTCGTATTTGCAGGCTGCATTTGAGGAGATAAAGGCGGCAGATCCGGCAGCGAAGGTGATAGGAATTTGTGAAACACAACAAGGCGCTACAACCACGCAATTTCTAAAAGATTGTTATAATAATGTTCCGTCAGCGGTGAATTATTGCGATATAATATCCTTTCATGGTTACAAAGCCCGGCTTGATGGGACTGTTTTTTCTCCTCCTCATATTTCGGCAGAAAAAGGGATATCAGATATGAAGGCAGCTATGAACATATATGGAGCGGGAAGTAAAGAGCTGTGGATGAGCGAGCTTTACCATATAGGCCAGCCTATTGTCATTAATGGTGTGAATGTTGACTACCCTTTTCAGTGGGATATTAAAGGTCATGAGCCAGCTCGTAGGTTTCTCATTGATTTGGCGAATGGAGTATCAAAATCGTTTTGTGTTCAAGCTTATTATTATACAAAACACTGGGCGCCAAAAAGCTGGAATGATAGGCCGGTTGGTTTGGTTCCAAGCCGATGGTTTGTTATATATAACACCCTTGCAAAATTATTTGAGAGTTCTACTTTTGTCAAACAAGTTTTGAATACAGGTTTTGTAACAGAAAATTTAAAGTTGTATGTATATGATAAATCTGGGATACCGATAGCTGCGACTTGGCATTATGGTGATTCAGGAACATTCACTTCGCTAGAGTTTCCGGGTGCGTCAGGCAAGATAAAGGTTTTTGACATCATGGGCAACCCGGCATCTGTAGGGGAAGTAAAGCAAATAGGAGAAAAAATAATACTTCCGCAGGTAAGCAATACGCCATATTATATAGTACCTGACAATGGCACAACCAGCGATGAATTTATTAATTTAATGAGTGCAGCAGGAATAGCAGATGATAAAGACCCACCTGTTTGTTCGATCAGGATAAACAATGACAATCAATATACTAAAGTTCCCGGCGTTACCCTAAACCTCTCTGCTACCGATAATTTTGGAGTGGCCGGTTACTATATTTCTCCAAACCCTGCTGTTCCTTCTGCAACGGATACTGGATGGACATCGGTAACAAAAACTGCAAATTATACTGCCAATATTTTCTATACATTGAGCAGCGGAAATGGCATTAAGATACTGTATGTTTGGTGTAAGGATGCAGCGGGAAATGTGTCAAATACTGCAAGTGATACGATTGAGGTTGATTCCATTGTGCCGGTGGTATCCATTACAAGTCCTACATCTGATGCCACTTATAAAACTACGGCCAGTACGATAAGTTTGGGAGGTGGTGTTACCGATGATGGAAGCGGGGTATACAGTGTGACGTGGAGTAGCGACAAGGGGGAAAGTGGTACGGCCAATGGGACGACGAGTTGGACGATTTCTAATATAAGTCTTACTGACGGTGATACGGCAATTACGGTAACAGCGGCTGATAACGCAGGTAACACAGGGACGGGCACGATTATCATTAGCTATGGTAAAGCCCCCACAGCAACAACAGTATCGGCGTCAAATGAGACATCTGACTCGGCAACGTTGAGCGGTACGGTGAATGCGGGTGGGTTGTTTACTACTGCGTGGTTTGACTATGGAACAAAGAGTGGGTTGTATGATAATACCACACCGGTGCAGAATGTAAGTGGAACAACGGATACACCATTTAACGCTGATATAAGCAGGGTTGTTACCAGGTAAAGACATACTATTTCAGGGTAGTGGCCAAAAATAGTGCGGATACGGTATATGGAACTGAATTGACATTTAAGGCGCGAGATACTACTGGCGCCCGTGGGAACAATTGTTATAAAGGCGGGGATGCCTATACAAACAGTGCGCTGGTTACACTGGGTTTGTCAACTTGGCAAACAACGCTGGAATAACGGGGTATTACCTTTCCCTCAGTGATATAGTTCCATCAGCGACAGCGGAAGGTGGGTAGCCGTGACTTCAGCTCCCGGATTTAACAAAGAAACCATTTCTTATACGCTCAGTAGTGGAGATGGCAGTAAAACGGTGTATGTGTGGTACAAGGACGGTGATGGTAATGTTTCAGGAACGGCGAGTGATTCAATCGATGTGGATACGACAGCGCCGGTAGTGGCTATTACGAGTCCATCATCTGTATCTCCCTATACAGCTACTGCCAGTACGATAAATCTGGGTGGTAGTGTTACCGAGAGTGGAAGCGGGGTAGCCAGTGTGACATGGAGCAGCGATAAAGTGGAAGTGGCGGCAACGAAGGACTACGAGCTGGACGATATCTGATATAAGTCTTACTGGCGGTGATACAGTGATTACGGTAACTGCAACCGATGGCGCAGGCAATACAGGGACAGACACGATTACCGTTACCTATGGTAATCCCCACGGCGACAACAGTATCTTCATCAAATGTGACATCAAACTCGGCGACATTAAGTGGTATGGTGAATGCGGGCGGGCTACTTACTACTGCATGGTTTGAATATGGAACAAAGAGTGGGTTGTATGATAATACCACACCGGTGCAGAATGTAAGTGGGGCAACGGATACACCATTAAACGCTGATATAGCAGGGTTATTACCGGGTAAGACATACTATTTCAGGGTATGCGCACAAAATAGTGCGAAGATAGAGTACGGAATCGAAAAGACATTTAATACGTTGGATACGGCTGCACCCGTGGGCTCGATCGTTATAAAAGGCGGTGATGCCTATACAAACACTGCGCTTGTTACGTTGAGTATGTCAGCAACCGACAACGTTGGTATAACGGGGTATTACCTTTCATCGAGTGATGTGGTTCCATCAGCGACAGACACAGGCTGGGTAGCTGTGACGTCAGTGCCGAGCTATAGTGGAGATGTTCCCTATACGTTAAGCAGTGGCGATGGGAGCAAAACGGTATATGTGTGGTACAAGGATGGTGATGGTAATGTTTCAGGAACGGCGAGTGATTCAATTGATGTGGATACGACAGTGCCGGTTGTCGCCATTACAAGTCCATCATCTGCATCCCCTATACAGCTACTGCCAGTACGATAAATCTGGGATGGTAGTGTTACCGAGAGTGGAAGCGGGGTAGCCAGTGTGACATGGAGCAGCGATAAGGGTGGAAGTGGTACGGCCAGCGGGGGTACGGGTTGGACGATATCTGACATAAGTCTGACAGATGGAGATACCATCATCACCGTAACTGCAACTGACGGTGCAGGTAATACAGGGATGGATACTATTACGGTGAGTTATTCCGAAATATACCCACTTCGAGTGGTTTGAGCGCCCTTTATACTTTTGATGAAGGAAGTGGGGCGACTGCTCATGACACATCGGGCAACGGCAATAATGGTACAATTAATGGAGCTACATGGACAGGCGGTAAGTACGGAAGCGCATTGAGTTTTAATGGCGCAAGTAGTTATGTATCGATTTCCAACAGCTTGCTTGCCTTTAGCGAGTTTACTTGTGTTGCATGGGTAAATGCTGCTGATTTGGTTGCAAACAGAGGTGTTTTTACCTCAGGAGGATTCAATACCAGTGGATTCAGGTTCAGAGTCAATAAAGATGGCTCTGTCTGGTTGATGATGGCCGGTGGAGGCAGTTATACTACGGTATTAACGGCAGCAGGCGTTATTCAAAGCGGGTCGTTTTACCATATCAGTGTTACGGGAAAGTCTGGACAATATATGAGGATTTATGTAAACGGTGTGCTTGCTAAAGAAAAAATCACAACTCAAACAGTCACCACACCAACCGCCCCTGGGTATATTGGAACATCCTGGAGTACAAGTTCAGAATTAATGAAAGGTGTTATTGACAATGTTTGCATTTATAACCGGGCGTTGAGTAATCAGGAGGTGATGGATTTGTATAACAAGAATAATGCTTTACCACCTTCAGGTGTACCGGCCGGTTCGATAAGTATTAATAATGGAGATGCATATACAAATTCCCTTACGGTACTGTTGAATTTATCGGCGATGGATAATGTTGGAGTTGTTGGATATTATCTTTCTTCAAGTGATATGACACCGTTGTCTACATCTGAAGGCTGGGTAGTGGTGACGTCGTCCCCGATCTATAATGCAACCGTTTCCTATACGCTCAGTAGTGGAGAAGGAAGTAAAACGGTGTATGTATGGTACAAGGACGGTGACGGTAATATCTCATCAACAGCCAACGATTCAATTGTGGTGGATACGACAACGCCCGTTGTAACTATTACGACTCCATCATCCGGATCCACCTATACAGCTACAACGAATACAGTAAATTTGGGTGGTAGTGTTGCAGAAAGCGGAAGCGGGGTAAGTGGCGTGGTATGGAGTAGCGATAAGGGTGGAAGCGGTACGGCCAGCGGGACGACGAGTTGGACGATTGCTAATGTAAACCTGAACGTTGGCGATACCGTAATTACCGTAACGGCAACTGACGGGGCGGGCAATGCAGGGAAGTCAACAATTATCGTGAGTTATTCTGGAACAAGCACATTGGGTGGTTTGGGTGCCTTGTATACTTTTAATGAAGGGAGTGGAGTGACTGCAAATGACACATCGGGTAAGGGAAACAATGGTGTGATAAGTGGTGCAACATGGACAACCGGCAAAATCAAAAGTGGGTTGAAATTTAATGGAACCAGCAGTTATGTATCAATTCCCCGTATGAATTTTGATGAGGTTTCTGTTTCTGCCTGGTTTTACAAAAATGCAAAGGATATGATAAATGTTGATGCAGTAATAGGCGGGTGGTACTGGAGTTCCAATGCCCAGCTTCATCAAGGCTTTGATGTGCGGTTCTCTCCCGCTGCTCCTGATACCCTGGAATTTGTCCTGGTGACAAAAAACGCTGATGGAACAAGGGTATTGAAAACAGCCAAGTATAATTTGGTAAATTCTGTGGGTAGTTGGTTCCATGTCGTATGTGTATACAGTAAGGGTACCGGAGAACAAATGCTCTATGTCAATGGACAATTAGTAAATACGCAGACGCATCTTCCGGGAAATACCGTGGTGCCTTTGACGAATTATTCTGATGTGAGAATAGGACATTCCAGGGTAAATAAAGGTTTTTTTAACGGTACTCTTGATGAAGTACGTTTTTATAACAGGGCATTGAGTAGTCAGGAAGTTGTTGACCTGTACAATGCCAAATAGTGACCTATAAAAGTGGTCATTTTTTGGAAATTTCAAAATAATAAAGATAGGCACGGACAAACTCCGTTTGCCCGTGCCTATCTTTCCAGCAAGATCCTTAAAAAAATTTAATTGTGAGTTATCATTGAGTGTTATAAAGGTCAGCAATTTCCTGATTACTCAGTGCACGGTTGTAAATGCGAATATCGTCTATGATACCGTTCATTAATTCTGAACTTGTATTCCAGGATGTTCCAATATAACCATGAGCAGTTGGTGTATCAACGGTTTGAGTTGTGATTTTTTCTTTAGCAAGCACACCGTTTACATAAATCCTCATATATTGTCCAGACTTTCCCGTAACACTGATATGGTAAAACGACCCGCTTTGAATAACGCCTGCTGATGTCAATACCGTATTATAATTACCTCCACCGGCCATCATCAACCAGACAGAGCCATCTTTATTGACTCTGAACCTAAATCCACTGGTATTGAATCCTCCTGAGGGTAAAAACACCTCTGTTTGCAGTTAAATCAGCTGCTTGTACCCATGCAGCACAGTAAACTCGCTAAAGGCAAGCAAGCTGTTGGAAATCGATACATAACTACTTGCGCCATTAAAACTCAATGCGCTTCCGTACTTACCGCCTGTCCATGCAGCTCCATTAATTGTACCATTATTGCCGTTGCCCGATGTGTCATGAGCAGTCGCTCCACTTCCTTCATCAAAAGTATAAAGGGCGCTCAAACCACTCGAAGTGGGTGTTTCGGAATAACTCACCGTAATAGTGTCCGTTCCTGTATTGCCTGCACCATCAGTTGCAGTTACCATGATGATGGTATCTCCATCCGTCAGACTTATACCAGATATCGTCCAACCCGTACCCCCGCTGGCTGTACCACTTCCACCCTTATCGCTGCTCGTTACGCTGGATATCCCGCTTCCACCTTCTGTTACATTACCGCTCAGGTTTATCGTACTGGCCAGAGATGTATAGGCGCTCGCAGAAGCTGGACTCGTAATGGCTACTACCGGCGTTGTCATGTCCACAATAATTGAATCACTTGCCGTTGCTGAGATATTACCATCACTATCCTTGTACCACACATATACCGTTTTACTACCATCTCCACTGCTTAACGTATAGGGAACGGTCTCACGGTAACTTTGCACGGGTGTTACAGCTACCCAGCCATTGGCGGTCACTGAAGGTGTCGCAGCACTCAATGAAAGGTAATAACCCGTTATACCAATATCATCGCTCGCAGCGAGATTTAGGATAACGTCGGTAGATTTACTATAAGGAGCGCCATCATTGATAGTTATTGAGCCTGAAATCATAACAGTATTTGTTTTATTATAGACGTTCAGCACTTCCTGGTTACTCAGTGCACGGTTATAAATGCAAACATCGTCTATGATACCGTTCATTAATTCTGAACTTTTACTCCAGGATGTTCCAATATAACCGGGAGCAGTTGGTGTATCAACTGTTTGCGTTGTGATTTTTTCTTTAGCAAGCACGCCGTTTACATAAATCCGCATATATTGTCCGGATTTTCCCGTAACACTAATATGGTAAAACGAACCGCTTTGAATAATCCCTCCTGCCGTGGATACTGTATTAGAAGTGCCTCCACCGGCCATCATCAACCAGACAGAACCATCTTTGTTGATACGGAATCTGAATCCACGGGTATTTAATCCTCCGGAAGTAAAAATACCTCTGTTTGCAGTCAAATCAGCGGCTTTTATCCATGCAGTACAAGTAAACTCGCTAAAAGCCGGCAAGCTGTTGGCAATCGATACGTAACTGCTTGTACCATTGAAACTCAATGCGCCTTCGTTCTTACCAATTGTCCATGTTGCACCATTAATTGTACCATCATTACCGTTGCCCGATGTGTCGTGAGCAATCGCCCCGCTCCCCTCGTCAAAAGTATAAAGAGCATTCAGACCAACCGGTTCTGGCGGGGTAACTGTTGCAGGTATGGTAAAAGTTGCATCTGATGTATCGGTACTTACTACCTCATTGGAAGAATCGAATCCAATGGCCTGAATGAGGCACTCATTCATATCTGTTTCAAAAATTGGCGGATTCCATGAGTATTGGGTTCCTTTTACGTGTTCTGCGATGGTTATCCAGGTATCGCCATTATCTGTCGAATATTTGAGGGTAAAGTTTACCATGTCTCGGGAAGACACCCATTGAATAGGAAACAAACTTCCTGATGGAATAATTTCATTTCCATTCGGATTAAGAATCGTTAACCGGGAACCGATACCTAATTTCGTAAGCGGGTCGCCAAAGAGAACGAACATCTCGACCAATTCTCTTAAGGAGTTAAATGTTGTATACGTATTAATTTTTGCGGCAGTAATAGCGGCGCCAAGAAAAAATTGATTTTTCTCAAAGATTGTTTTGTAAAGATTTCTTATTAACACCCTTTGACCTGCTGGATAATCCCAGCCGGATGCTGCTAATACCGCGATTGCCCCTTTATAGTTACCAAGACGTTGAAATGTTTCTGCAATGGACGGTTGAGATTTCGGTCCGGTAAAGTAGCCGTTCATACAATTGAGTATGGTAACGAATGGCATTTTATATGCATTGACTAGTGCGTTTACCTGAGAGTTGCTAAAGAAAATCGTATCTTTCCATAATCCCCAGGTATTAACGGATCCGTGTCCTGAATAATTGACCAGTATATTTCCGTTATTGATATAATTCGTAATATCAGTAGTGGGGTTTATCAATCCTGATGTATAGGTATTTACATATACTTTATTTGTTTTATAATTAAAAGGCAACAACCCGGAAACATCCTCAGAAGTCTGATTAAATACCGGTTCATCATCATCTGCGACCAAAAGTACATTTTTATTCCAGGACTTATCGGGTGTGTTTTTTTCATAGTAGAGGATTTTGTTGACAATGGTATTTGCCTGAGACGTTGATTGTGCACTTAACCGGCCTATAAACATGTCTGGTAAGACATCACCACCGCTTACGAGAACATACCAATTGTCTGAAGGAGTTTCTCCTATTATGGTTGTTTCGATAATCGGTGAAGGTACATAATTTATTGTGCCTGTCTTCAGGTTATCCCGGGAGTCAAAACAAGCATCACCGACAAGGAGTACAGAGAGGGGTGCCGGGGCTACCCAGTTATTGTATGCATAGGTCAGAAAATCCCGGATGGCCTGTGGGTTGAAGATGCCGTAATTAAATTCATCATAGATATCGCTGGTTTTTACAGTAACCACTCTCAATCCTGAAGCGCTCCGATAATTAGCCAACTTTAAAGCATTGGTGTAAAAATCGTCATGGGTAATAATGATATAATCGGCGCCGTTAGCAAGAGACTTCCAGGTGGATGGTTGGTCGTTTTCAATGGTCACGGGCGTTTTATATTGTGTTGATAACAGCGCCAGATATTGTGTTTCCTGAGGTGGGGTGTCTTCAAATTGCACCGTAGAGAGGCCATTTTCAGAAGTTATTATCCGGGTATCCGTGATGAGAATAATATTTTCCGGATTTGTTATGTCAAAAACCTCAATATCACTCTGGCTAAAGCCAGTAACATCAAATTGCAGGGTATTTGATGAAGGTGTCGTAAAAACAAGTTTGTTGTCCTCTGCTACGTAGGTGTCGAAATAATTAATTTCTATCCGGTTGAGAAAAACCTGATCTACCGTGGCGCCTGTATCTTTAACAAGTTCCACACTTGCCGTATTGGTGCCTTCGATGAGATAAGAGTGGGGGATGGATATGTCATGATCAAAAACTGTCTGCCCATCCCATTGTTTATCGTCTATGAGGTTGTTGTTGAGATATATCCTTGTATGGTGGTCGGGATTAATATTGCTTATCGTTGTGTAGCCTCTTAATTGAACACGCACACGGGCGTTATCTGCGGCTGAAGAAATATTATTTAATATCAGTGGGTAATTCATTGCCGTTGGCGCTGTTAATTTGTTTCCCCAGAACCAGTGATCCTGGTCTTTTCCGTTGGGGATATTTTGCCAATAGTAAGTATCTTGTTCTGCATGGAGCGTGGCAGGGAATTGGGTCGCAACCGGGGCGCTGTCAGAAACAATCCCGCTCCGCTTGCTCATTCGCAGCCCGTTATTTCCGCCTGTTGATAACCAGTAAACATTCCTGGAAGTATACCGGTCAGTTATGGCAGTGCCAAAAAACAGGATATAATCGGTAGTGTCGAAAACCCCATCTTCTTCACCAAAAACATAGATGGGAATTTCTGTACCATGGTTGGTGATCCTAATTGTGCTCGGATCAACATTTGTTAGACTAAATCCTCCGTTTGTGATATCTGTGTAGGTGAGTTTATAGATGCCATCTTCCTGAACACCAATCTTCAGTGTCGGTGAGGGAGCTAAAGAAAGAATATTGTTCGTATCGTTATTGAAAGGATTTAACGGCGCTTTAAGGGTATGATGAGAACGGTTCAAAAATCTGTAGTTCTGAAGGGTGTTTTCTAACACATCTTCATATTCCGGACTAAATCCCCGAAATCTTTGTGGTTTTGAGGCATGGGCAGTGTCCCAGGTAACTCTGACGAGAATATGCTGGTAAAGACGTACTTCTCCTGTTACCGGATTATATTGCACGGGGTAAAATTGGACGTGCGCTACAGCCTGATCCCGTAAATAACCAGTGTAGTCCATATCTGCTATATTACGAGGGTAAAAAGTATTTGCCGTGTAAATATCCTTGTTCAGGCTAAATTCCTGCTCTATTTTTCCGTCCGATAAATTATCAGGATTGTTCCCGATTATCCTGAAATCCGGCGCGGGATAAAGACGATGCCCTTTTAATGTTTTATAATGAGATTTCAGGATTTGTATCTTAACATCTTTGTCGGATAGAATACCAAGCAGGGTGCCACAAGTTGGAACCTGGGGTTCTCCCGGCCGGATATTTTGCTCCATATCCGGAATAATAAATCTCTGGTATGTTTGACCTTCGTGTTGGGTCGTTTCAGTCCGGAAATTACCCACCTTTAATTCAAGTTCAATAGCATGTTTGTCTGAACGTACCACCTTCAGGTTTTTTTTAAACGTTGGCTTTGCCAATGCTGTATAGCAAGCGGAGACATTTAAGCCGAACAATAACATAATAAACATACTCAGGAAAAGGCATTTTTTTAAGAAAGCATTTCTTGTGATATCGTCATATTTTATTTTCATCGGGTACATTCCTGGTAAAATGTTAAGGTGATATTAATTTTTTCTAAAAACAAAAAAAGCCTTACTGCTGAAAGATATATTTGTGTATACATCTTCGGCAGTAAGGCTGTCTCTAACACCACGTTAAATGAATATCTCCAGAGATCCTTTACTTTGCGTCCCCTGATCGCTCAGGGTTTACCTTTTTTCGGGATAGTTTTTTTGAATAAATTTATGTTGGAGAAAAACTTTGTTAAGAATAATTACTACTAAAAATGTTCTGTTATGAACTCCTCCCACAGGGTAACGCATTTGAAGCACATTACCCTGTGGAGGAGTTGAACAGCAAGGCTGTCAACTTCTCCAATAATCAAAGTCATTTCAGTTTCATTCGAGTTAAGAGAGAGAGAGAGAGAGAACTTATTTTTTCTTACTTTTACCTTTATAGGACCATGTCTGGTTTTTGTTTCATCATTCGCCATGTCCTCAAGTTTATAACGATAATTACCAGGTTTGCTTACTTGATCTTCGTACATATAGTGGTCCCCGGTTGTACCACCTGTGGATGGTATAAGGTCGCCATTAATCTTTACATATTTACCAAATTTACCATTTTTGTTGCCTCGTGCACGGTAGAGGTTGAATCCGGCATTGTCGGTTTCAGAGGCTGTTTCCCATTCTAATTCAACCTTAAGATCCCCAACTGATTTGCCCGTAAATGATTTAAGTTCAATCGCCGTGGGTTTGCAATTAATTATCAAATCAAAGGTTTTATCAGTGGGGTTTGTTGTTGCTGATGTTTGTTGCCATCATCATCATAAACCTGAATATGAGCTCTAAATTTGTAGCTATCTACATCAAGAGGTACGGATGCTTCCCATCCGATTACTTTATCCACACCATCCTGTAATATGATCTGTACCAGGTACATAGGAACCATAAACCCATTGAAAGCATTTATTATCAGAACAGTCTGCATCATCATTTCCATCTACAAGGTTGCCTGTATCACCTTCAATCTTTAATCCATGCATCATCTGGATGGCTAATCCCGGAACACCATCTTTGGTAAGCACAAGAATAAAAATATGGTTCTTGCAATCATAGCGTAAATATAATTTTGATTATATCGGATGTTGTTCTTCGTCGGATTTAAAAGCCCTGTGCATATTTGCAAAAAAATCACCTGTTCCATCCTCTGCGAGATTCCATTCACTTGCATCTCCATCAACCGTTGCTGTTCCATAAGCCGGTTCGGTGCGGGATAGCTGTACATTGCGTTAACATATTTGCATTACTTGTTGCGTGAAACACCGTTGTTGCTATCGCGATGATAAAAGAAAAAAGTATATATTTTTTCATTTGTGTGCCTCCTTGTTGTGTTGATAAACATAGCTAAAATTATAATCAAACCTAATGAATGATTATTTTCTTATAAATTGCCTCCTTCCTTTATTGGCAAATAAGGTAAAAATACGAATTGAAAGAAAATATTTCTTTATTGTATTCTTGGTTCATGTTGTGTGTGTTACCCTCCTTTTTAAAAAGGACAAATTTAATTATTTGTATCAATAAAAAAGCCTTATTGCTCAAATATGTGTTTTCAACACATCTTCGGCAGTAAGGCTATCTTTCAGGTAATTCTTATCTAAGGGTTACTTCGTCAGAGATCCTACACTTTGCGCCCCCTGATTACTCAGGGTTTGCCTTTATCGAAACAACTTTGATTAACGGAAAACCAATGTTTTTTTATCAATTCAACGCATAAAATAACGAGTAAAAGCTACTCTTTAAATTTTACTATGCATAAAAACATTATCTAATTAAAACAAAAAATGTCAAATGAAAAATTTTAATATTTAAATAATTTAATGAAATTAGAGTTTTTTTCTATATAATTAGAAAACGTATTTTTTTCTACCAGGAATAGATATAGTATTACTGTGTAAAAACTTCTTTTTTATGATAACAGTTCACGTGGTATGTGTGAAGATGCTTGACAACCCCCAGAATATTAAAATTTAGAAAAGGGGGCGAGGGGGTTGTATTCGCGCCCATTTAGAATACAGGCTGAACTGTTACTTTTTTGTAAGTTTTTTACCACCCCTTCATCGTTCGACAGAGCTAAGTCCCCTCCTTGAGAAGGAGGGGAAAGAGGGGTGGTTATCTTTGGTTGCGGCTATGCTGCGCTAGGAGTTTACATACATGAGTGTGAAATTTTTCAAAGTCAAACTTTTCTTAGCTTTAAACTAAGAGTGTCGTTTTTAAGATTCTCCTGTTATAACGATATAACGTAAATGCGAAGTATGAGGTGGCTTGTATGAGAAAAATCCCAAGAACAATGAGTACCCAACATCCCGATAATGTGACAATGCCATTCTTTACCCAGGGGAATACCTTTCTGGGAGAGGATGAAATCAAGGAGGCATATTATGTCTTTTCGCACCTCCATTGTGACGAACAGATGTGGGACTGCGAGGGTAAAGAGGTTGATGAATTTGTCATTAAAAAGCTCCTGACCCGGTATGATAATTATTTTAAAAACCACAGGATAGGCAGAGACAACTTCATCACGTTGCGCGTGCCGAATCCAACCGTAGAGAAGGGCGAGGCAAAGATACTCCTGGAGACGCTGGAAAGCGCCCCGCGCTCTTATGATACGGCAAGCCACTTTTACGGGGAGGACAATGTGCCTCCTATCTTTGAAGTTATCCTGCCCATGACTACCGATGCAGAGTCTATAAACCGTGTATATTATTACTATCGCGACTTTGTCGTTGGAAAACAGCATAAGAGGTGTTTTGATCATGATATTACCATAAAGGACTGGATTGGCGAATTCAAGCCGGAAACCTTAGAGGTGATTCCGTTGTTTGAGGATATTCCTTACATGCTCTCCGCGGATGTCCTGGTACAGAGCTATCTTAAGGATAAACAGTTTCCGTATCAGAGGGTTTTTCTCGGACGTTCAGATCCTGCGCTTAACTATGGTATGCTTCCTGCTATTTTAGTGGTCAAAATTGCGTTACAGAGGCTCCGCTCTTTACAAGATAAGATAAAAATTCCGGTTTATCCCATTCTTGGCCTGGGTACAAACCTGTTTCGCGGAAATTTGTCTCCATTAACGGTAGATGAATGTTTAAAGGAATATCCGAGCGTTCAAACCTTTACCATTCAATCTGCCTTCAAATACGATTATGATGAAGGACTTGTGAGAAACGCTATTGAGAAAATTAATAATCATGAAAGAACAGCGCCAACGCCCATTGATGAAGAAATTGCCCTGGATATAACAGAAAGGCTGGCGTCTGCTTACCGGGAGCAGATTAAAGAACTTGCGCCCCTGATTAATTCCTTAGCCCGGTTTGTGCCGCGGCGGAGGATGCGTAAGCTCCATATCGGCCTTTTCGGTTATTCACGAAATGTGGAAGGAATTACCTTGCCGCGGGTGATCTCTTTTTGTGCCGCGCTTTATTCGATTGGACTGCCTCCGGAACTCCTGGGTTTGCATTATCTGACGGGAAAGGACTTATTATTTCTCAAGTCTGCATATCCAACGTTCCAGGAAGACCTTTCACGGGCAGCCTCTTATTTTAATAAGGATGTTACGAAGATAATCTCCCCTAAAATTGCAAAAGATATTGAAAAAGTTATGGGCATGATTACGTATACGGAAAACCTTCTCCATAGCGAGTATACTTCCCAAATTGTTCAGGCCGTGCTTTCCGGAAAGGAAGAGACTATTATGGAAAATATGATCACTGCGGGGAAGGTGCGTTCTTTCCTGGGATAGCAACAGATAAAGCTTACGAATGCCTAAATTATTTGATCGTTATATCCTGCAACGTTACATTGTAAGAGAATGGTTCCTCACGTTTTTACCATCCTTAGGGTGTTTTGAATTCCTGATATTTTTGGGATTTGCAATTCAATTACTCCATAAAGGTCTGGATATTGTCTCTTTGCGGGCGCTGATTCCCCACCTCTTTATCCAGGGATTTCCGTATTCCATTCCCCCAGCCCTGCTGGCCGCTACGGCAATTACGTATGGACGTATGAGCGCCGATCATGAAATCCTTGCTATTCAAACCGGTGGTATTCATATACGCACCGTCGTTACGCCTATTTTGGTGATGGGGCTTATTTTTAGTATTATAACAACGATATTATCGTCTGAGATTTTACCCCGCTCGTGTTACAAAATAATGATGCTGCAGGAACGGGCTATTAATAATGTACTGACGGGAAAGTTGATGAACTTTCAGAAAAAGATAGACATTTATCCATATCAAATTTATATAGGAAGCGTGGAAGGCAACGTTAACAAAAATATTGTTGTCATTGAGTATGCAGATGAATACGTTATCAATGTTACCCTCGCCGAGGAAGGAACAATCGCATACAATGAATCAGAAAAGAAGATACTGGTTACGTTGCACAGGGGAGAATTTATTAAACCAAATTATAAAAAACTGGAAGAGATTCCGCGCACCGGCGTGTTTAACGAATTTAACTTTGAAATTTCCTTAAACGAAAAGAAACGGGAAACATCAACAAAGTATATGACTGCTATTCAGCTTATTAAAAATAACTGGATACTGGACAGAGAAATTGCACAGGGCATTGGGCGGTTGTCTGATTCCAAAAAATATAAAGACAGGGGCGGGGTAAGGAATGAATATTTGGGCTATCAGAAGGAACTTGATGAGTTGTCGGAAAAACAGGAAAAACTTCTCCTTGAAATCAAGCGTTCGGAAGAAAACATAAAAAGGCAGAAATCGAAGATCGAAGGCCTGGAAAATGAGGCCCGTATTGCCAGAAATTTTATCCTTGTGGCTAACGAAAATTTAATTCAGGCAAAAAAGGAGCAGAAAAAAGGGACATCGGTACACAACGATATTGATAAAAAAATTATGCAGATTAAGGAAACCATCGAGCGGGAGAAACAGAGGATTTATAATATAGAACACAGAATAGAAAAAGCCAGGAATGTGCAGGATGAAGAATCTGAGAATATCAGAGCCACATCTCAGGCCATTACTGAATCGAATAAACGCAGGGACGACCTGGTAAAAACGATCGATACCAGCAAGGTAGAATTGAGTATTGCAGAAAAAAAATCAACAATACGAAAAAATGACATTTCCCTGCATAAGCGATTATCGCAGGCATTGTCATGTCTTGCTTTTATTATTATTGGTATTCCGCTTGGAATAAAGTTACGGAGTGGAAACCTTATGATTGGTTTTGGCGCAAGTTTTTTAGTAATTTTATTTATTCATTATCCTTTAGTGGTTACCGGCATTGTCATGGCGGAAAACAATTTATTTCCTGTTGTCCCTGTTCTCTGGGGGGCGGATATCATTCTTTTCCTGGGCGGGATTTTTGTTTTCAGAAAGATATTTATACAATAAGTGATAAAAATATGGCATATAACTCCTTGACTTTTCAAGAAAAAGGGTTAGTATATTTACCGGTAGTACGTGTTGCTAAACTTTACGGTAGCTGGAGTTAGGGGAAATTATCTAAAAAATGCATTATAAGAGACCTGCCTTTGGAATGAGTATTGGAAGTAAATGGACACGCGTGATCAAGGTTTTGATTATAGCCAATGTCAGTGTGTTTATGCTTCAATTGTTGTTTTCAACGGTAAGTTCACAATGGGCGACACAATTTGCCTTAGATGGACATTCAGGGTTAACTGCCCTGAAACCCTGGTGCTACCCGGCGTCCGATAAATTTACAAAATTATTCTGGCTTTATCCTCCCGATACCATTGGACATTTGTGGTTATGGCAGTTTCTTACCTACCTGTTTTTACACAGTACGACAGACCCGTGGCATTTAATCATGAACATGTTAGTGCTTTGGATGTTCGGGAGTGAGGTTGAACGTGTGCTGGGTACAAGAAGATTTCTGACGTTGTATTTTACGTCAGGTGTCTTTGCCGGCATATTTTGTTGTATTTTTACGCCGTCGACCCCGCTGATAGGCGCTTCGGGGGCCATTTTTGCCGTCGAAGTTGCCTTTGCTATGTTTTACCCTAATAGTACGATTATATTCTATTTCTTCCCGGTTAAAGCGAAATACCTGATTATGTTCTTTGCCGGTATAACGATCTTTAACTGTGTTATTCCTAAAACGGGAAGTATCTCACATTTTGCGCACCTGGCAGGGTTACTCTATGGATTTTTATTTATCAGGTATTCGTATCGTGTGGAAAGGTACCTTGGAAAATTGCAGTTGTACTACCAGGAAAAAGAAATATACAGGGAACGCGAAATGCGGGCAAGGGTAGATAATATCCTTGAAAAGGTAAGCCGTGAAGGGCTTAACAACCTGACATGGAGAGAACGGAGCTTCCTGAGAAGCGCAAGTAAACGATATAAAAAACAAAAGGAATAGGAAATATATGCTTAAAGTTGCTGTAAATGGCGCATGCGGTAGAATGGGAGCGAGGATTGCCGCCCTTGTTTTTGATGATCCCGAATTAAAATTAGTTGCAGCGCTGGAAAGAGCAGGCCACCCTCTGCTTGGAAAAGACATTGGGACAGTTGCCGGGTGCGGTGAAACAGAAGTCAAGATTACTGCTACTCTGGATACTGACACGGATGTAGTAATTGATTTTTCATCCCCTGAATCTTCTGTGGCGCTTGCCGAATTTTGCTCAAAAAGGAATATAGCCCTTGTGGTTGGAACAACAGGGTTAAATCACCAGCAAGTGGAAAAGATAAAACTTGTTTCACAAAAGATCCCCTGTCTGGTATCTCCGAATATGAGTGTGGGCGTTAATGCGATGTTTGACCTTGTAGCTAAAATGGCAAAGATATTGGGCAATGATTTTGATATAGAAATTTTTGAAACCCACCATAGATTTAAAAAAGATGCTCCCAGCGGTACGGCGCTGCGAATCGCGGAGAAGATCTGTGATGCGACCGGGAGAAAGATGGATAAGGATGTTATCTATGGCCGGCAGGGGATTACAGGCGAACGGCCTATGAATCAGATTGGTATGCACGCAATACGAAGTGGCGATGTCATTGGCGAGCATACGGTTGTATTTGGTAGTTTAGGAGAACGTCTGGAACTTACGCACAAGGCGCATACCCGCGACACCTTCGTACGTGGCGCCATCCGTGCGGCAAAATTCATAGCTCACAAGAAACCGGGCATGTATTCCATGACAGATGTGTTGGGAATAAATCAATAATCATGCAACTTTTTATTTAAGCAGATTGTTTAGTGGCATGGACAAACTTGTTTGTCCGTGCTTTCTTGCAAACCACAACAGCTTAAAAACTTGTGGGTACAGGTGACGATTGTCCCCCGCTGGCGGGGGCAGGGGGGAAAATGAGTACCACAGACGAACACTTACTGCCGGGCGCTGGACAGAAGATGAATTATTGCAAAGTATAAGCGGTGATAAGCAAAGAAATAAAACGGATGGCAGATACAATTGGAGAAGTCCAGTCCACCCCCTAACCCCCCCCAGCTGGGGACAAGGGGAGACAACTTGACGGGGCGTCGCTCCTGGAACTTTGAGTTTGAGAATGATGTGAACTATTGGCGGTGCAAAACACAGGATTCCAATACCGAACACGGAATAATGAATGTCGAATAAAAAAATCTCATAGACAATCTTTCTCTAAAGAATAAACCCGGAACTCATCATAATTTTAAACTATGTTGTAGTGTGACGAGGCTCGTAAAAAGTATTGGAGAGACGCAAAATCTTGCGTCTCTCCATGCGCATTTTTTTAAGTCGTTGTGAGGCCTAATTTGAATGTATAGGAATTTCAAACCGGGTTAACTCTGACAGGGTTTCAAACCCTGTCAGAGTTTTGGTTTGTTTGTAGTGGCAATTCATGAATTGCCACTACCGTATCAAAAGTAGCCGAAGGCCTAATTTAAAAATGTACAGTGGCTATTTGTTTCTTTTTTTTATAAATGAAAAATCATGAGATTTGATAAATTTACCTTAAAAGCACAGGAAGCAGTACAGGAAGCACAGGAACTGGCAGAATCTAAAAGACAACAGCAAATAATGGCAGTTCACTTGCTGGAGGTTTTGCTGACTCAGGAACAGGGCATTGTCGTACCCCTTCTGAAGAAACTGGGAGTCGATACAAACGCAGTTCTCGATAAAACGATGGCTGCCGTTAATAAATTACCTCAGGTAACGGGAACTGGCGTGCCTGGCCAGGCGTATGTGAGCGCCGAGCTTCGGGATACCTTTAATATGGCCTGGGAAGAGGCAAGTAAATTAAAGGATGAGTACCTGAGTACTGAACATTTATTGATAGCCCTTGCCGGACAAAAAAATACGAGCGCTGGAAGAATACTACAAGAGGGGGGTATTCAGAAGGAAAATATTTATGCATCATTAAAGGAAATCAGAGGCAGCCAGAGGGTCACTGACCAGAATCCGGAAGAGAAATATCAGGCGCTTGAACGATATAGCAAAGACCTGATTGAGTTGGCCCGCAGAGGCAAGTTGGATCCCGTAATTGGACGTGATGACGAGATACGGCGGGTAGTTCAGGTGTTATCACGAAGGACAAAAAACAACCCGGTTCTTATTGGCGAACCAGGCGTCGGAAAAACAGCCATTGTCGAGGGTCTGGCGCAACGCATCGTGAATGGCGATGTTCCTGAGAGTTTGAAAAACAAGCGGGTGATGTCCCTGGACATGGGAGCGCTTATTGCGGGCACTAAATACCGTGGCGAATTTGAAGACCGACTGAAAGCAGTGCTTAAAGAGGTAAGTGAAAAAGAAGGCCAAATCATCCTCTTTATTGATGAACTGCATACCGTTGTGGGTGCAGGAGCTGCTGAAGGCGCTATGGATGCGTCAAATCTGTTAAAACCCGCATTAGCGCGGGGTGAATTGCGTTGTGTAGGGGCGACCACCCTCGATGAATACAGAAAGCATATTGAGAAGGATGCAGCATTGGAAAGGCGTTTTCAGCCTGTATATGTTGGCGAGCCAACAGTTGAAGATACGATTGCAATTTTAAGAGGGTTAAAAGAGAGATACGAACTTCATCATGGCGTTCGCATTAAAGACTCAGCAATTGTTGCCGCAGCCAATCTTTCGAATCGCTACATTTCTGACCGGTTTTTACCGGATAAGGCCATTGATCTTATTGACGAAGCGGCTTCAAAATTGAGGATTGAAATAGACAGCATGCCTGCTGAACTCGATGAGATCGAACGGAAGATTATGCAGTTGGAGATTGAAAAAGAGGCGCTCAAAAAAGAGAAGGATACTGCTTCGAAACAGCGTATGGAAAAAATAGAGAAGCAGCTGTCTGACCTTCGGGAGGAGTCGAATGTCTTTCGCACCCAATGGGAAAATGAGAAAAAAATTATTAAAGAAATACAGGAGTTGAATGCGAAGATCGATCAGTCCCGAATCGAAGAGCAGGCAGCACAAAGAGAGGGGAATTTGGGAAGAGTGGCCGAGATCCGTTACGGCCTCCTCAGGGAATGTGAACAAAAATTGAAACAAAAACATCAGGAATTACAGGAGTTGCAGAAAAACAAATCACTCCTCAATGAAGAGGTTGACGCTGATGATATTGCGGTGGTTGTTTCGAAATGGACGGGAATACCTGTCAGTCGTATGCTGGAAGGTGAGAAGGAAAAGCTCCTGAAAATGGAAGACCGGCTTAAAGAACGCGTTGTTGGACAGGATGAGGCAGTCAGAGCTGTTTCAAATGGTATCCGGCGTGCCCGCGCAGGGTTGCAAGACCCAAATCGTCCTATTGGCGTCTTTTTGTTCCTCGGTCCCACAGGCGTTGGTAAGACAGAATTGTGCAAGGCGCTGGCTGCCTTCCTCTTTGATAATGAGAATGCCATGGTGCGGATTGATATGTCAGAATTTATGGAACAGCACTCTGTGGCAAGGCTTATTGGAGCACCGCCAGGATATGTAGGTTATGAAGAGGGTGGTCGTCTTACCGAGTCAATCAGAAGAAGACCCTATTCCGTTATCTTGTTTGATGAGATAGAAAAGGCGCATCGTGATGTATTCAATGTCTTGCTTCAGGTCTTTGACGACGGCAGGCTGACCGATGGACAGGGACGGACGGTAGATTTCAAAAATACGATTATTGTAATGACCTCGAATATTGCAAGCCAGTGGATACAGGACCTCACAGGCCCCGAAAATGAGGAGGATTTGAGAAGCAGGGTAAAACAAGCGCTGAAAGAGGAATTCAGGCCGGAATTCCTCAATCGGATTGACGAAACGATTATCTTCCATAGTTTATCAAAAGACCTGATAAAACAGGTTGCCGATATCCAGTTGAAAGAGCTGCAAAAGCGCCTGGCAAGGCAAAATCTCAAATTAACCGTTACGGACAGGGTAAAAGAATTGTTAATTCAGGAAGGTTACGATCCTCATTTCGGCGCCAGACCTTTGAAACGTACCATTCAGCAAACGCTTGAGAATCCACTTTCCATAGAAATCCTCGAAGGCAGATTTCCGGAGGGGACAGAAATTAATGCGGATATAAAAAATGGAAAGGTGATATTTACAGCAAGTGAATTAACGGCGGTATAAACATCGTTGCTTGTTTCGCTGCTCGTTCCCACGCCCTGCGTGAGAATGATATATGAGACGCTCAGCGTCTTGATATTATGGAAATCGTTATTAATTTAGTTATTTGAAAAGTAACCCCCTGGCGTAGCATGGTCGCAACCAATTCTCCTTTAATGAAAGCGGGGAGATTGCTTCGGAAAAGACCCTCGCAATGACACGGACTATGCGCTTTGATGGTACACTGCACGTTGTCATTGTGCATTGTCATTGCAAAGAGGAATCGGCCATTGCGACCTTATTTTGTCATTGCGAGCGAAGCGAAGCAATCTTTCTCTCATAAATAAAGTAAAGTAATTACAATTTTTTCAATTTAAAGAATGGAGTGAAATATGAATAAAAAATTACTTAAAATAGGTATTACCTTTATGGTTGCCTTGACGTTATTTGTTGCCGCAAGCAACTCCTTTGCAAATGGCAGTATTAAGAGGATAAAATTTTCAGAGTTGAATAGTATTTTAGAAAGCAACAAAGGCAAGGTCGTTGTTGTCGACTTATGGGCAACGTGGTGCCCGCCCTGTAGAAAAGAAATACCTGGATTTGTCAATATTTATGCGAAGTACAGGGAAAAGGGGGTTGAGGTTATCGGTATTGCCTATGATGAAAAAGGCGAAGAAGTATTACCGCCCTTTATGAATAAAATGGGAATCAATTACCCTGTATACCTTGATGGCGGCGGCATTGCCGAGGCGTACGATCTCAGGGCATATCCAACAACGATTGTTTATGGCAAGGACGGCAAGGTAGCAAGTAAACATGTAGGTTTTGTGCCGGAAAATGAATTTAATGATGAAATTGGCGAGTTATTGAAAAAATAGCCGAAGGCATGATTATATAATATTGCGGAGTATTGTATGTTAAGTGAAATAAGAAAATATGTATTAAGTTCATTACAATTTGGGGCATTTTCCTACGATTTTAAAAGCGAAGGAGACGCATATAAACGTTCAAAGGTTGTAATTATGGGTGTTCCTTTTGATGGCACTACAACGTATCAGGCAGGCGCCAAAATGGGGCCGAACGCAATATTAAATGCATCGGTTAATGTGGAACCCTACGATGACGAATGCGGTGAAATATATGCTCACGGTATTTTCACTGCGGGAACGCTTAACATAGAAGAAATCCATGCCGACCCGGAAAAGGTTATAGAAAAAGTTTACCATGCCAGCAAAGTGGCCGTAAAAGACAATAAATTTTTAGTGACATTAGGCGGTGAACACTCTGTTTCACAAGGCGTTTTAAAGGCATATAAAGAAAAATACAAAAAATTTTCAATCCTCCAGTTAGACGCACATCTTGATCTCATGGAAGAATTTGGCGGTAGCCGGTATAGCCATGCAAGCGTCATGAGAAGGGCGGTAGAGGATCTGAAATGTAAAGTGACCAGCTTTGGCGTGCGGGTAATTTCAAGGGAAGAACTGGAATTTGTTAAAAAGAATAAAGAAAAAGTGAAGGTGTTTTATGCGAGAGATATCTATAATAATGACGACTGGTATGATGATGCACTGGAGTCTTTAGATGAAGATGTATATATCTCTTTAGACGTCGATGGCTTTGACCCTTCCATAATGCCTGCAACCGGGACTCCCGTCCCTGGCGGCCTGGATTGGTATAGAACCATCAATTTCCTTCGCAAGATATACAGAGAGCGGAATGTGATAGGTCTGGACGTAGTGGAATTAAAGCCCAATCCAGGCAATGAAGCCCCCAATTTTTTAGCCGCTAATCTTGTGTATAAAAATATAGGATTTCTTCAATGCCGTCCAGTTGGGTAAGTGCATCTTTGAGAATATTTTAGTCTTTAAAAAATATTTACGCAAAAGAGGCTTTTACATGGTAATTTTCCAGCGTAAGATGCAATAAAGTAATCTGAACTTCTTCAAGAAAGAGACAATTGCACACAGCTTGCCAATTCAATAACCAGCATCAGTATCTGAGTTCTAGATTAAATACTTTTTAATTTCTTTACAGTGCAAAATGTTCAGGTTCCAGTTACAAACATGAACCCGCAGAAAAAGCTGTGTAATCTGGGTTTCTTCCTTTGTATTAAATTCGTACAAACATTTTTCCCCTAACCCGACTTTCGCAATTCGCCTCCAAAAATTGTTATTTTTGGACATGTATCTCCTTGTAACCCTTGATGTTAAGGGTTAATTTCCCAAAACGGCCTGTAATGCCGACTTTTTTTATGACCCCTTGAATTTACTGGCTTAGCAGGTTATCTACCCTCGAATTGCGAAGGTCGGGCTAACAAACAATCCCACATCAGGTACAATGTCTAGAATCCATTTTCAGACATTTGAAAAAGGGCAAACCTTGTGTGATCAGGGGATGCAAAGTAACAGGGTCTCCAAGTATACCCGACGATAAATGTACCAGATAGCCTTTCAGCCAAAGATGCTAAATCAAGGAAGCATTTTCTGTAGTAAGGTTTTTTTGTTTAATTCACTTCTTCACACACTCTGCGGTGAATCCGTATGGTAATGAAAAGTATTTCAGTCGCAAAGATAACCAACCCAAAAGTCACGGATGTTCTTATCAGGAAACGGCTTTTTCAGATAATAGATGCGAATCGCACACGTCCTATCATATGGTTGTCAAGTCCCGCTGGCGCTGGCAAGACAACCCTGGTTGCCAGCTATCTCGCTGCTTCAAATCTTCCATCTTTGTGGTATCAAATGGACGAGGGAGATTCCGATCCTGCGACCTTTTTTTACTACCTGAGATTGGCGGTGAAACAACTCTATCCAAAGAAATACAAGTCCTTGCCTTTATTTACCCCCGAATACTTTCAAAGCGTCTCTATTTTTGCCAAACGATACTTTGAAATATTGTACAACACACTAAAACCCCCATGTAGTATTGTTTTTGATAACTATCAAGATGTGCCGGCGAATTCGTTATTCCATGCAATGATTGTTCATGGTCTTGACATAATTCCTGAGGGAATAAATGTTATCATCGTGAGCAGAAATGAACTGCATCCTGCGTATGCGCGCTTGTATGCAAACAATAAAATTAGCGTTATTGGATGGGATGAAATCAGGTTCACAATAGCCGAAACCAGAGATATTGCTAAGAAAAAGTATCAGCGAACTATCTCTGCTGAAACTATACAGCAATTACATACCAGTGCAGACGGATGGATTGCGGGTATTCTTCTCATGGCAGAAAGTGTAACAAAGGGCGGTGTAAGTTATCAATCGGGCAAGGTAAGCACACATAAGCTGATATTTGACTATTTTGCAGGTGAGATATTAGAGAAGATGGAAAAGGTGACCAGGGAGTTTTTACTCAAGACTTCCTTTATAACAAGGATGACGGCAAAAATAGCTGAAAAAATAGTAACTATTCAGCGAAAATATTTTAGAATTTATTTGACAGGAAATATGAGATA
>JAXMAC010000020.1:0-12876 GCA_046350595.1 Candidatus Brocadiaceae bacterium
CAATCTGATTATCGGCATTCCGGTATTCTTTACCATTTTTTATCGCCTTGCATCTACTACCGTTGCAGACCCCGATCTCTGGGGGTATATGGCCTTCGGTCGGTTGTTCCGGGAGGGAGGCAGTTTTCCTTATCATGATATATTCTCATACATGCCGACAAGACCCGTCTGGATATATCACGAGTGGCTCACCGGTGTGTTATTTTTTAAACTATATCAGCTCTCTGGTGAAACAGGTCTGCAGCTTTTCAGATATAGCATCGGCCTGCTGACAGCAGGAATTGTGTATCTGACTGCCAGGAAAAGGGGCGCTGGTCCATTGAGTTCGGCGATTGCGCTTTGGATGGTAAGCCCCATGTTTGGTATCTTTTATAGTTCGGTGCGGGCAACGATTTTTACCTACCTTTTTTTTGTTATAACATTTTATCTGCTTGAAACGGCCAGACTCAGGAACTCCTGGCGGCGCCTCCTCTTTATTATCCCTATTCAAATACTCTGGTGTAATTTGCATGGTGGCTTTTTTGCCGGATTGGGGCTTGTATCGCTTTACACGGCAGGGCAGATACTATCCCGGCATGAATTCAAACGCCACCTTATTATATTGTTTCTTTCAACTGTTGCAACATTGATGAATCCCTATGGAATTTCTTATTGGGTTCACATGGCAGAAGCGATTACCATGCCCCGCCCGGAAATCGGGGAGTGGCTTTCTGTTTATAAGGCAATCACATTAGATTATCAAACCGGCAACCAGTTTTATTTCATTATTGTCGTGTTTATATCCATTATGTTTGGTTTATGGTATCGTTGGAAGGAAATTACCCCTATTTTAATTTTCCTGACGACCATTTATTTGGGGTTTAAAAGTAATCGGCATCAGGTTTTCTTTTTTCTATCATTCGCAATCTTTTACCCGAGTATTCTTATGGCCTTCGGTGTACGTTTAAAATCTGACCCGAAGATATTGAAACTACTCAATCGTGTAGATTGGAAAACGTATCTGCTGGTATTGGCTTCCATTATATCTCTTCACTATCGTGTTGTGGAGTTTTCACCTCTTGAATTGAAACTTCCAACATGTTCAACGAAGAAAGAACCATTTTATTATCCTCTGGGAGCTATAGATTATGTACGTGAACATAATTTGGCGGGTAATATGTTATGTGAATTTGACTGGGGGGAATACATCCTGTGGAATTTATATCCAAAATGCCTTGTGGGAATGGATGGCCGCTATGAATCAGTGTATCCTGCTCAAATAACTCGCGAATATTTTGATTTTGATTACGGACGGAATGGCTGGCGAAGGTTTTTGGAGAATTATCCCCACGATATGATATTGATAAAATCCAAGGGAAAGACTTGCAGTCTTTTACAGGCTGAAAATAATTGGATGCAACTCTATGAAGATGATGGTTGTGTCCTCTTTGTGAGGCGGGATTACCGTTTGTTTCAATAAAACGCGCAAAGTGCACCTTATTTCCTATCGGTCGGCTTTTATCTTGCATTCAACCTCGAACCTTTAAAATCTATGAATCTCACCAAACAAAATAAGGATCTTTATGTTAAATTCAACAGATTAACCGCTGTTGCTTTTCCTGTTATATTACTCTTGCTGTTCTTAATAATGCTGTGGTGGTCCTGGCGGAGGTGGCCGGATATATTGGTGGATTTTGGAAGAGAGCTTTATATCCCCTGGCAGATTAGTTCCGGCAAGATACTCTACAAGGATATCGCTCATGTCTTTGGCCCGTTATCCTCATATATTAATGCCTCGCTATTTTATCTTTTTGGCGCATCATATACCGTTATCATTATAGCAAATATCGTATTTTTGGCGCTCTTTCTGACCGTATTATATATATTTCTTGAGAAGGTTTGCTCACGACGAACGGCATTCTTAAGCTGTGGCGTAGTCATATCTGTGTTTTCCTTTTCGCAATACACATGTATCGGTAATTATAATTTTATAAGTCCCTATTCTCATGAGGCAACACACGGCATTCTGTTATCGCTCCTCATGATATATCAACTGTGGCGTTTTACAACCAATAAGTGTAAACGCAATCTCATCCTTGCAGGTTCAATATTCGGACTCATATTTCTCACAAAAGTAGATATACTCATTTCCGCCCTCATGGTGGCTTGTTTTTTCTTCATTCTAAACTGGTTGTATTACAAAAATTTCCAAAGTACGTCAAAATCGGCCGGAATCTTCCTTGCGTGTAGTTGTATTCCCGTTTCCTTTTTTTTTGTATATTTTGCGAGTGTCATGCCGATTCATAACGCCTTAAGAGCAATGTGTGGCTCCTGGATATTTCTTATGGAGACCCCCGGTGTTGCAAAAAACAAGTTCTACATCCAGGGCATGGGTTTTGACCACCCCATAAAAAATCTATTAAAAATGATTTTTAGTTCTTTTGTAATTATAACAAATGTTGTGGGGATTTCCTTCCTGTGCCATTCCTTTCAAAGACACAAAGACAATGTGGTATTTAAAGTTTGCATATATATGGCATATCTAACCGTAATCGTCAGTCTTATATTTGTAAATTCTTATGAGGCCGTACATGCATTACCCATGTTGAGTTTTGCAGCCTTTCTTTTCCTTTTTTATTCATACTGCAAATCACTAAAGAGAGATCGTGAAAAGGCAGGCGACCTTATTCCTATGCTTCTGTGGTCTGTTCTTTCCTTGTGCCTGTTGTGGAAGATGATACTCTTCTGTCGGTTATTTCATTACGGGTTTTATCTTGCCCTGCCGTCAGTAGTTTTGCTCATTTGCATACTGGTTTCGTACTTACCAGAATGGTTTGACAAGAAATTATCCGGCAGTTCAATCTTTCGTATGGTTATGTCGGTAATTATAATTTTGTTTCCCATCGGCTATATTAGAACGTGCAATAAAATCTATGATTCTAAGACTTTTCCTGTGGGTTCTGGTGGTAACAGAATTATGACCTTTTGCCCGGAAACTGACCCGCGTGGCCCACTGACTGCTCGTGCTATTGAGTGGATTCACTCAAATTTGAACGAGAAAGAGACTGTTGTAGTTTTACCCGAAGGTGTTATGATAAATTATTTAACAAGACGGGTAAATCCGACACCCTATATAAACATAACGGTGCCTGAGATGCTCATATTCGGCGAAGATACTATGCTCGATGCATTCAGGAAACATTCTCCCGACTATTTTGTCATAGTTCATAAAGATACATCGGAATATGGTGTTGGGTATTTTGGTCAAGATCCTGGGTATGGAAAGCGAATTATGCATTGGATAAATGAATATTACTCCCCTGTTTGTCTGTTTGGGGAGGAACCTTTGAGAGGAAATCAGTTCGGTATAAAAATATTGAAAAGGAGAAAAGGCTAATCCGTACGAAATTCCGATGTAAGCATGCTCCGTTTCGTTTGATACAGAATATAACTGTTCCATGTATATGGACGGGTATTTCTAAAATTCTGGATAATATAATGCTCCGAAGAAAATAATAAAAAGGGAAAAGATGTGCAGTGAAAATCATAAGTCATTAAATTTTATTATGTAAAGAAAATATTTATTGGTTTTATTTTTCCATCAATAAATTGGTACATAATTTGTTGTATCTTTTCCCATTATTTTAATTTGAAATTATTTTATTAAAGGAGGCAGAAGATGGAAAAGATGTGGAAAAATAGTAAAGATGGCGCTGTTGCAAGCATTTGGAAGTCAAAACTGGGATTTTTTGCCGGGATTGTTTTCTTGGGGATGATGGTTATGTCTTTTGTTCCCGTGAGCGCCCAGGGCGCCGATGATGTACAGGCATTCACTGCCCTTTTGAATGGTGGCCAGGAGGGTCAGGCAAGTACGAGCAAGGCTTTTGGTGTGGCATTTGTGACTTATAATGAAAAAACAAGGATACTTTGCTATTCAATAACGTTTACGGATGATAAATTATCCGGAACGGAGACCTCAGCGCATATCCATGGACCCGGCGCTCCCGGTGAGAATGTAGGGGTGCTCTTTAGCCTGCCAACAGGTAATCCAAAAAATGGATGTACAGAGAAACTTAAGTTAAGTCAGGCAAGACAATTGAAAAAAGGATTATTCTATATCAATATCCATACGCAAGCTGCTCCTAATGGTGAGATAAGAGGTCAAATCCTACCGGTTTCCGGGGAACATTTCGGGCCTGTGAAGTAAGAAATCTTGTAACAATGTAGTTTTTTGAAAAAGTAGGGGCGAGGCATTTGTCAGCTTGCGTATGAATACATGTATACCGCTTTATGGCAAATGCTTCGCCCCTACTCCTCATTTTAATAATTCCAGGAGATTGCTTCGGAAAAAACCCTCGCAATGACACGGTGATGGCCTTTTTGCCTGTCATTGCGAGCGAAGCGAAGCAATCTTCCTCTTAAATAAATAAACGAAAAGAGGGGTTTGCTTCGTTTCGCTCGCAACTATGGAGTAGTTGGGTTGGCTATTTATGGGGAGCCGTCAACCTTAACATCAAACTCACAGCCGAGGAGCCGTGCGGCGCGCCGGCAGACGACCATGCGGGTCGTAAATATTTCGAAGTACTCCACCATGTCAGATATCTCCTTATCAATTTGAAGCATCAAGGTGATTATCTTTTTTTGTACATCTATGCAAAGCTCTGATTTTGTCACTGCATAATTGACGCGGTCGTGGATGTCAAATCGAATTTCCTTTACACTCCGTACCCTTGAACGGTGAACGTCTGATTTATCCGCAATGAGGAGCGCTGCTGCAACGGGACTTACAACATCACACGTACCTTCATCGTGATTGCCCACGGCGCTCATGATATATACGCGGTCATCAACGGGCATGTCCAATTCTTTCAAAATCTGATTAGCCAGCCAGGCGCTGGCTGCCGGATGGGTATAACGGGAGACCACATTTCCAATATCATGAATATACCCCGCTATGGCGGCAAGTTCGCAGGTTTTTGCATCATACCCAAGTTCCTTGAGGATTCTCCGTGCATTTTTTGCCACATAATTTCCATGCCGTTCTCCATGTTCTGTATAACCGATGACGCCAAGAAAGTCATTTGCCTTTTTAATGTATACCTTGACGTCCGGATGATCTTTTACTTGTTTTAAGGTAATCATGTCTCACCTGATTTATTTTTCAAAATACTAAACTGTTATAATAATAGCAAATCCAGCCCGGATTCGAAATTCAGGCCTGAAAGGCCATCTAAATATAATTTTCATTGTATTCGATGCTGTGTTTGTTGAGAAAAGCCTTTCATCAAAGGTATTATCTATCAAGGGAACTCTGTTTTTTGTGCCAAATACAAAATGCATCCATAAAAATGTGAATGTGCCAGCCACCCAAATTCCTTATTGTCCCCCGCTGGCAGGGGTTAGGGGGTGGACGGCATAGGTGTTAAGTTAAGAAATAAAAAGCGCTGAGAGTGAATAAAATATTGATTATGTAATCCCGAAGGGATGTTATTATTATAGCCTAGCGCAGCTACGCCGCAACCAATTCTTCTTTATGAAAAGGGGGAGATTGCTTCGGAAAAGACCCTCGCAATGACACTTACTATGCTCTTTGATGGCACACAGCACGTTGTCATTGCGAGCGGAGCGAAGCAATCTTTCCTCATAAACAAACTTCACCTCCTGATAAGAAGTACCTTGGACTGTGAAAAACTTACAAAAAAAGAAGTTTTTACAGAGTAATACTATATCGTTATGCAATTATTGTTAACCCCGCAGGGGTGATAGGGTATCATTATTTTCGCAATATTTCACCCTCGGTATTTCGTAAGGCAAAACAGGTATCATTTTTAAAATACTAAACTGATACCCTGTTTGTAGTAGCGACTTCAGTCGCTCCCTCGTAATGGTTCCTACCGTATTTTTTTCCACGTCGTACCGTCAGGTTTATCGTCAAGGGCAATACCTGTTTCCATAAGTTTATTTCGGATGAAGTCCGACAGTTGCCACTGTTTTGCCTTTCTCAATTCACACCGGGTATCAATGAGCACACCCATAACATTCTTCAGGGTGTCAGCTTCATTTGACGCCCCGGTACTAAAGGTTTTGGGTATGATACCAAGGATATTCCCGCCGAGTTGCTGGTAGAGCGAGTCTATGTCTTCCCAACATTTCTTGCTGTATTCCTGCGCAGAATTTAGCAATGTGTTGACCTCTTTTGATAAATCAAAGAGCGCTGCAATGGCGGCAGAGGTGTTAATGTCTTCGTCCATTGCCTCTATAAATATCTTTTTGTAATGTTCTAATTTTTCATTGATATCGGGCGGTGTTGTGCCATCCTTCGTAAAATTCAACCGCTCGCGCAGGTGTTTTATGGTGTTGTGCAGCCGTTCAATGCCCTTGTCCGCCGCATCCAGCGCCTCATTGCTAAAATCCAGGGGGCTGCGATAATGGGTGTTGAGGATAAAAAACCGAATGGTCAACGGGTGGTATTTTTTGAATGCGTCTTTGAGGGTAATGAAATTTCCCAGGGATTTTCCCATTTTCTGGCCGTTGACTGTAACCATGTTGTTATGAATCCAGTAACGAACAAAAGGAACGCTGTTCGCCGATTCACTCTGCGCAATTTCGCATTCATGGTGGGGGAACATATTTTCCAGCCCGCCCCCATGGATATCCAGCGTTGCGCCCAGGTATTTCATGGACATGGCGGAACATTCAAGATGCCAGCCCGGAAAGCCTTCTCCCCAGGGACTATTCCAGCGCATAATATGGCCAGGTTCCGCTTTTTTCCAGAGCGCAAAGTCGGAAGGATACTTTTTTTCAGGATTAATTTCTATTCGTGCGCCAGCTTCGAGTTCATCCTGTTTCCGTCCCGACAGTTTTCCGTATTCTTTAAATTTCTGGACGTCGAAATATACTGAACCGCCTGATGCGTAGGCAAATCCCTTTTCTATGAGCTTTTCTATCAGCTCAATCTGTTCAGGGATATGCGCCGTTGCCCGTGGGGATATGTCCGGTCTCAGGTTGTTTATAGCGTCCATATCTTCAAAGTAGCTTCGGGTGTAAGTTTCAACGAGTTCTGCAGGTTCTACATGGTCTCTTTGCGCCCGTTTAAGTATTTTATCTTCTCCGGCGTCTGCGTCGTCGGTGAGATGCCCAACGTCGGTGATATTTTGCACATAACGCACCTTATAACCCAGGTATCGCAGGTACCGGACAATTACATCAAAACTCACGTAACTCTTTGCATGACCAATATGAGGATGGTCATAAACCGTGGGACCGCATACATACATATTTACACGGCCTTCATGAAGCGGCGTGAATAGTTCTTTTTTTTTCGTTAACGAATTGTAAAATTTTAATGCCATAATTCTCTTTCTTAAATCATATCTTTTTCACAAGAAATCTTTCTATCCGCATTTTGCAGGTATCGATACCCAGAATACGGGCGATACTATGGAGTTCGGGACCATGCTCTCTTCCCGTCAGGGCAAGACGAATGGGGAGATACAGACCTTTTCCCCTTATTTTGGTTTCTTTTTGAATACTTGTCAATATTTCCTTAAAATTTTGAGGTGACAGGGTAGTTGATTTTTGAAGTTCACGGTAAAATAATACGAGGACGCTCTGTGATATTTCGGTTGATAAAAATGCTGTATGGGCTTCGCTCATTACAATATCTTTAAAAAAAATATGAGCTTCTTCCACGATTTGCGACATGCAGGACATGTTGCTTCTCGCCGCATCTATAATTAATTTTAATCTGGCTTTTTCAATTTTGCTTTCATCCGTTGGCATAAAACCCGCAGTTTGCAGATAGGGTATAGCCATATTCGTGAGTCTGTCCAGGTCTGCCTCCCGGATGTATTGGCCGCCAAGCCAGTCCAATTTCTGCTGGTCAAAGATGGATGACGCCTTACTCATGGCGCTGATTTCAAATGTTTCAGTAACATCTACAACCCTGAATTTTTCTTTTTTGTCCCGGGGCGACCAGCCAAGAAGCATCATATAGTTCAGGATGGCTTCTGGTAAATAGCCCAGTTTTCTATATTCTGAAAGTGAAAATGCCCCGTGTCGTTTGCTGAGCAAGGTGTGGTCTGTGCCCATGGTAAGTGACAGATGCGCAAATTGCGGGGGTTTTTGCTTTAATGCATGAAAAAGTAGTATATGGCAGGGTGTGTTCGATAAATGGTCCTCACCCCGGATAACGTGGGTAATCTGCATCAGGGTATCATCCACGGTAACCGCAAAGTGAAAAGAAGGTGTTCCATCTGATCTCATAATCACAAAATCACCAATTAAACTCATGTCGAACTGACACACTCCCCGAATGAGGTCTTCAAATACGATGATTTCTTCCGGCACTTTGAAGCGAATAGTATACGGTAAACCCGATTCCTCAAATGCCCTTTTTTGTTTTTCTGTGAGTATACGGCAACGGTTGTCATATCGGGGTGGCCTTCCGGTTAGTCTGGCAATCTTTCGTCGTTCTTCCAGTTCTTCGGGTGTACAATAACACCGGTAAGCCAGTTCTTCATTTAAAAATTTCAGACAGATGTCGCTATAGATATGCTGACGCTCTGACTGTAAATAAGGGCCATAATTACCGCCCACATCGGGTCCTTCCTGCCAGGTTATGCCGAGCCAGTGAAGGTCTTCAATGAGTTGGGTTATATATTTTTTCTCCGAGCGTGCAACGTCTGTATCTTCGATACGTAAGATAAAAGCGCCTTTGTGCCGTTGTGCAAATAACCAGTTGAAAACGGCCACGCGTGCATTTCCAATATGTAAGAGACCAGTAGGCGAAGGCGCAAAGCGAACTCGTATCATAAGTTGTTATAAAATGTGGTTGTCTATTGTTAAGTAAAATAAAACTTAGCCTGGCTTCGAAATTTAGGACTGAAAGTCCGTTAGGACATAGCAGGCGGTGAAGCCCATACGTGATAAGTTAAGAATCTATAATTACCATCAACCCTCTGTTCGGATTAATTCCGCATTGTCCCTGGGGTGGACATGTGCCTGCCATCACCCTCTGTTCGGATTAATTCCGCATTGCTCCGCTGGCGGGGGTCAGTGGGGTCTGCTCCATGCCATCAGCGTCTTCCATTTACTTATCACTTTAACTTAACACGTATGGGGTGAAGCACCTTGATCTTGAATAACAAAAACAATAAGCCACAAAGGGGCGAAAGGACATCTCTATTTATCTCCGCTATATCCCGTCCAGAGATACGAAGGTTTGCTTTTAGCTTGCTCCTGAAGCTGTGAGATATCCAGTTTAATAGTCTTCGTCTGAAAAAACCTTCCGGACATCAGACCAAACAGTTCCGCCAACCCATACTGTTCTTTATACTGTACAACGGTGGCTTCGTTGAGGCCTGCCAATTTTTTTGTTAAATTAATCGCATCTTCCCGATAACCGAGCTGGTCTACCAGTCCCTTTTCGAGCGCCTGTTTGCCCGTATATATCCTCCCGTCGGCAAGCTTCTTTACGGTTTTGATATCAAGATTCCTTCCCGATGAAACTACGCTTACGAACTGCATATACAACTCGTCAATTATTTCTTTTAAAATGGCAGACTCTTCTGACGACATGGGCTTCAGGGGGGAGCCCATCTCTTTCATATTGCCGGAAGTAATGGAGTTGTCTTTTATGCCGTACCGGCTTATGAGGTCTGCCACATTGATCAGCGGCATAATTACCCCAATGCTGCCGGTAATAGTTGTAGGATGCGCCACAATGGCGTCTGCGGCGGTCGATATGTAATATCCGCCGGATGCTGCGACGTCATTCATATATACGACTACCTTTTTGTTGGTATCCTTTTTGAATTTCACAATCTGGTTGTAAATAATATCACTTGCCGTGATACCGCCGCCCGGACTATCGATGTCCAGGATGGTAGCCTTTACATGGGTATCTTTCGCAGCCTGTTCAAGTTGCTGCTTTACAACTTCAACAATGCTGGGTCTCTCAAACAATAAGCCTGCCGCTGATTCCGTGCTCAATATGCCTTTAACAGAAATAATGGCAACCTTATTTTCTCCTTTACCTTCCACAATGGTTTCGGAGACGTATTGTGCGCTATCCGTAGCAGCAGTTGTGACGGCTTTGCTTAAAAGAAGCGAACCGATAAAAAGTATACAGAAAAGGATGGTGCAGAGGAAAAAGAATGAAGCAAACCCTACGGCGACCCAGAAACCAGCGCCTCTGATTTTCTTTACGTATACCGGCCGTAACCCCTCGCCGGGTGGATTCATGTTATATGGTGATTGTGTGTCAGTCATAATACCTCGTATGTTTTTAATTTAATTGTTTAGATTTCCTTGTATTATAAATCTTCGGTATGAAAAAGTTCTTCCCCTTGCCATTCAGGGACAAGGCAATGGTGTATACCCATGTTGTCCAGTATCTTTGCCACAACGAAATCTACCTGATCGTCTATCGTCCGTGGATTATGATAGAATCCGGGCATGGCAGGGAGTATGCACGTCCCGATCATGGATAATTTCAGCATGGCGTCCAGGTGAATTGACGATAATGGCGTTTCACGGGGCACGAGAATAAGTTTTCTGCCTTCTTTAATTGTCACGCTTGCGGCGCGTTGGATGAGATTGCTTGAAATCCCATGGGCAATTGAGCATAACGTATTCATACTGCACGGGACGACGACCATCGTCTTTACCGGATAACGGCTGCTGGCTATCGTTGTGCCAATATCTGTGTTGCTATGATAGATAATGGTGTCAGAAGCGCAGCCCACAAATTCGTTAAGATTCGGTTGGTTTCCCTGTAAACTGACACCTAATTCATGTTTGATAATCTGAACCGCCGCATCTGAGAGTATCAGGTGGATATTATATTCTTTTTTACACAGGATTTTTAGCAATCGTCGGGCATAGATAACGCCGCTTGCGCCTGTAATTCCTACAATAACATTTTCCATAAAACTATCTAAACCTGAAAAGGTTTTAATACTGTCATAACGTCATAGATTGCATGGGTATAAACAGCGATTCCCAACCCCCGAAACATATAGAGGGCTGACAGGAATAACCCGGACAGAAACCGAAACGTAAAGCTTGCGTAAGTAAAACTATCGCCGGAACTGCTCATGTAGTGCAATGAAGTAAAAATAAGCGCTGCCAAAAAGACGCTGATAGCAGCCCCAAGGGGTTTGCTTATTTTGAGTAATTTAGTAAATATAAAGTTATAGAGAAACAAAAGCAGGAGAAAACGAAATACAATTTCTTCATAAACTCCTGCGCCAATGGATAAAATAATCCCCAGCCCTGTCTCCGATAAAAAAGGACTGGCGAGGGCGTGGGTAAAAAATACCTTATAAACGATAAAGCCGACTCCGTATCCCAGGAGAAGCGCGTACCCGATACTCTCCAAAAACATCCACAGAAATATCATCACGCTCAATGCATGTTCTTTTTCTATGAAGAATATCGACGCCAGGAGTGACACGATAACGATTGAGTTAAATATTAAAGAACTATTCCGGCCAAAGAGCGTCAGGGGCGTTTTAATGATAACATCAGCGGTATTTTTGATGGGCGAGCCATACATGACAATCCCCATTTCATAGAGCACCAATAAGGGCATGATAAACAGGAAGCTGTTGGCCAGGCTCTTTGAACGATGGAAATACTGCCTCATGTATGAGCGCTTTTTATGATACCAAACGGACAATTAACGAAACAAAGGCAAATCTTTCGATTCCGAAAGGAGTGTTGCTGCAATTTGTGTAACGCTTTCAGTATTGTCCCCTATATAACGTATCTTGCTTTCTTTATCAAGGAGAAACATCATCGGAATTACTTGTACATGATACATACCGGGAATTACGCCTTTCCATCTTTTTCCGTCAAAGAGCTGTGGCCATTCAACCTGTTCCTGTTTAACAAAACCGCGCAGGTCTCCGATATCATCATCCAGACTTACACCAATAAATTGAACCCCTTTTTCCTTAAGCTTTCTATACATAGTTTTAAATTTTGGGAATTCTACCAGGCATGGTTCGCACCATGTTGCCCAAAAATGAATGACAACGATACTTCCTTTATATTTTGCCAGATCAATTGGTTTTCCCGTAAAATCGTCTGCGCTAAAGATTGGGGCGTCCATGCCAACCCGTAACATGCCGCCGAGTTCATTTAAAAAAGAATCTGCAGCCCGGGGTTCGATTGATCTTAAGTCAGAAACAACTTCACGGGCTGCGGTAGCGTCGCCTTTTGCAAACAGCGCCTTTGCCTTAAAAAATAATGTCCGCGCTTTGAAGTTCTGATTAATGCCTTCTTTGGCGAGGACGGCGTCAAAGCATTTAATTGCCTCGTCATATTTATGCATTTCGTTGTATGTGGCGCCAATAAAAAACCGCGCCTCAATCGCTTCTTCGGTATCGCTGTATTCCTGAATTAAATCATTCAGGCTTTTGAGTGACTCTTCATAATATTTCTTTGAATCGGCGAGTTTCATTTCGGTCAGGCTGCCTAGGTTTCTTCGGATGAATTCCAGCTTTTTTGCAGCAGTTGCGTCATGCTTCATTTCCCTGGCATTACAGGGACGTCCTGTCCAGATGAAAAAAAACGATGCGATTACCGTGAGAACTAAAATACCACCTTTTTTCATACGCATAGACTCCTTAAGTTGTTATGAAGAATACCGCTTCTAACATGTACAAGATGTATCAAAAAATTAGTTTTTTTATATTACCACAGAATATATTCCTTATTCAAGAAGCATTTCAAGAGAAAATTTTATAGATTGTAAGTGAAACATTTGGCTGATAAAATGCGTTATTAAAGAATTAATCCTGATGTTAAAGAATTTCAAACGACCATGTAGTGGGGAGGGGCGGCGTGGCCCAACGAAGGTTTCGAACTTTGCGAAGGACGTATTTAAAT
>JAXMAC010000020.1:12886-42920 GCA_046350595.1 Candidatus Brocadiaceae bacterium
TTTTTTTATTTTTTTTTCCGTTTTTTAAAATATTCAACCCCCCCGTTGTTGGGCCCGGGCGCCCCGCCCCACTACGCTGTTTTAGAAGTTGCCGAAGGACTGATTTAATTTTTTGAATAAACCCGTCGAGAAAATGAGGAATTGTAAAACCATGAGAAAAAGAGCAGTATTGTTCGTTGTAAGCTTCATGACAGTTTTTGTATTAATTTCTTCTTTAAACAGGGCATTTGCAGACCCACTGAAGCTTGATGTAAAAGAGCATGTGTTTAAAAATGGCTTAAAATTACTCATGCTGGAAAAACATGACGTGCCTATTGTATGCGTCCGTATTGATTATAAAGTGGGTTCTGTTGATGAACGACCCGGAATTACGGGGGTTTCACACCTGTTTGAACACATGATGTTCAAGGGCACCAGGATGTTTGGCACCAGGGATTACAATGCCGAAAAACCCTTGCTCGACCGTGAGGATGATCTGGTTATAAAAATTACCGCAGAGAAAAATAACGGAGATACGGCTGACAAAAAAAAGATTGCGGCTCTGGAAAAAGAGTTAGATGACGTGAGAAAAAAACTCAGGGAATTGGTGGTGAAGGATGAGGTATTCTCCTTGTATTTACGACAAGGGGCATCCGGGCTGAATGCAGCCACAAGTACCGATGGGACGTACTACTTCTGCGACATTCCTGCCAATAAGCTGGAACTGTGGGCGTTTATTGAGTCAGATCGAATGAAAAATCTTGTGCTAAGGGAATTTTATTCCGAGCGGGACGTGGTCATGGAGGAAAGAAGGCTCAGGTTGGAAAATAGTCCGTTTGGTACTTTGCTGGAGCAATTAAATGCGACAGCATATGTCGCACATCCGTATAATTGGCCCACCATTGGCTGGCGCTCAGACGTGCAAAACATAACAAAGGCAGAAGTAGAAGAGTATTTTAAACGATATTATGCCCCCAATAATGCGGTAGTCGTTATGGTAGGGGATTTTAATCAGACAGAGGCAATAAATCTGGTAGAAAAATATTTTGGAAATATCCCCGCACAACCATCTCCGCCAAAGGTAAAGACCGTTGAACCGGAGCAGAAGGGGGAGCGTCGCGTAGAGGTTGAATTTGATTCTAATCCCTATATCGCTATTGCATATCATATTCCGGAGATCGGTCATCCCGATTTATATGCGCTGGATGTCGTGAGTTCGCTCCTCTCCGCAGGCAGAACGTCCCGGTTGTATAAATCTCTGATTGAGGATAAACGCATTGCCGTCATGGCGCATGCATCAGATGAAATAGGAAAGTATCCTGATACGTTTGTCTTTTTTGCCGCCCCTCGCGCCCCTCATACCGTAGCTGAGGTGGAATCGGCTATTTATGATGAAATTGAGAAACTCAAGACTGTCCCGCCGTCAGACTGGGAATTACAGAAGATCAAGAATCAGATGGAGGCGGATTTTATCATGGACCTTAACTCTGCTTCTGGTCTCGCCAGCGAAATAGGCCATTTTGAAGTGCTTTCAGACTGGCAATATATTAATACCTTTATGGACAAGATTGCCAGGGTAACCGCCGATGATGTTATGCGGGTGGCAAGGAAGTACTTTACAAAGACCAACAGGACGGTAGCCGTACTGGTAAAAAAGGAGAATAATAACAATAACAAGCCGAAAGAGGCAAAGGAAGATAATAAATCCGGAAAGGCGGCTGTCAACTGATTCTTCAATTGTAGGTTGGGTTGAGTGGGAACGAAACCCAACGAAATAAATTTGAAAAAGTTGGGTTTCGCTTTGCTTAACCCAACCTACAGAATTGTTATTACTATGATAAACTTTTTTTGCAAGTTTTTACAACCCCTTCACCCCCTTTGTTAAGGGGGACACCCTGAAATCCCCCTTAGAAAAGGGGGACGTAGGGGGTTGTTTTCCTTTGATCAGGGGATTTAGTTGCGGCGTAGCTGTGCTATAGTATTGACACGAAAATACATATTTTCATAACCTTTTGTGAGCCTTTAGCTCATGATTGTTTACTGTGTAAAAACTTCTTTTTTGTGTAAGTTTTTCACAAGCACATTTGTTTATGATGGAAAGATTGCTTCGCTCCGCTCGCAATGACAAGGTGCTGTATGCCATTAAAGTGCATAGTAGGTGTCATTGCGAGGGTTTTTTCCGAAGCAATCTCCCCGCTTTCACAAGAGAATTGGTTGCGGCTTAGCTGCGCTGTGAGATGGAGAGAAATTTCAATTTAAGTTTAATAATAATGAGGAGATGTTAATGTGAACGTACGAAAATATTTTGTATTACCTGTTATATTTCTGGCATGTTTGTTTTCTCTTACAGTTTCTTCGGTTATCTATGCCCAGCCGCAGGGGCATCAACACCCGGTAGCTCCATCCGTTGGCAAGCCCGAATCTGAGGGTGCAAAGATAATTTCAGGTTTTAAGTTTAAGCCGCTTAATTTTGTTCCGCCCAAGGTGGATAGGGTGATATTGGAAAATGGGATGATACTGTATCTCCTGGAAGATCACGATCTGCCGATATTTAACATTACCGCGCGCATTCGAACAGGGTCAGTTTATGAACCCCCGGAGAAGGCCGGTTTGGCGAGTCTCACGGGTTATGTGTTGAGAAGCGGCGGGACGATATCCATGCCTGCCGATAAGATGAATGAGGAACTCGAATATATGGCAGCGTCCGTAGAGACCTCAATAGAACGGGAATCGGGCAGCGCAAGCTTATCAATACTCAGTCGGGATATTGACAATGGGCTGAAAATCTTTGCCGATGTGCTTATGAATCCTGCTTTTCCCGATGACAAGATCAGGATGCGAAAGGACGAAGTGATCGAATCCATCCGGAGAGAGAACGACAATCCCCAACAAATAGCAGGCAGGGAATTTCGACGGATTATGTATGACCGCAAACACCCTTACAGCCGAAAGGTGGATGGCACCCCTGAAACGATTGAGAAAATTACGCGGGATGACATGGTCGTCTTTCATAAGAAATATTTTCATCCGAATAATATCATCATGGGTATTTCAGGCGACTTCAACAAAGATGAGATTATCAGGAAGCTGAATACCGTATTCGCCGGGTGGAAAAAAGAAGAGATTCAATTTCCCGAGATTCCAAAGGTCGAGAGGCGATACGAAAAGTCGGTAAATTATGCGTATAAAGATGTTAACCAGGCAAACGTCATGGTAGGACATCTGGGAATTAATCGAAAGAGTCCTGATTATTTTCCTGTCAAGCTTATGAACTTTATTCTGGGCGGCGGAAGCTTTACTGCCCGGATTACCAGCCGGATCCGCTCTGATGAGGGTCTTGCTTATTCGGCACACAGCGACTTTCAGACATCACGGGATATCGGGATGTTTTATGTTTCGTTACAGACAAAATTAGAATCCACAAACCGGGCGATTTCCATTACCTTGGAAGAAATAGACAAGATGCGCAAGTCGCCTGTTGATAAAGATGAACTGGCCATGGCAAAAGAAACCTTTATGAACCAGTTTATCTTCCGCTTTACCACCAGCGCCAGTATTGTCGCCCAGAAGGTTGATATCGAGTATGAGGAATTACCCTTAAATTATCTTGAAACCTACCTGGACAATGTGCAGGCTGTTACCCAGGAAGATATCCAGCGCGTAGCCAAAAAATACCTGCGTCCCGAAGACGTCAAGATACTCGTTATTGGCGACAAAGAAAAATTTGATAAACCCCTCGATAATTTTGGGAAGGTGAATGGTATTGAATTAAAGTAGGTGAACTATGGTTGAAATCAAAACTGTTAAAGTAGAAATACCCGACGGCGCCAATATAATCATTGGCCAGACGCATTTTATAAAAACAACAGAAGATCTATACGAAATCATGGTGAATGCCGTGCCTGGAATTAAGTTTGGTGTTGCCTTTTGTGAGGCGTCTGGTCCGTGTCTCGTCAGGGTTGAAGGAAACGATAATTGTCTCAGGGAAATTGCCACAAAAAATGCCGTCAATATTGCAGCAGGCCATACCTTTGTTATCCTTATCAAAGATGCGTTCCCCGTTAATGTGTTGAATGGCGTTAAAAATTGCACGGAGGTGTGCTCCATCTTTTGCGCTACCGCAAATCCTGTTCAGATAATTGTGGCAGAAACCGAACAGGGCAGGGGGATACTGGGCGTCATTGACGGGTTCAGTCCAAAGGGTATTGAGAGTGAAAAAGACGTTCAGATCCGCAAACAATTCCTTCGCAAAACCGGATATAAATTAAGTAATTAAATTACCTGGCACAGCATAGCTGCAACCAATTCTCCTTTATGAAAGCGGGGAGATTGCTTCGGAAAAGACCCTCGCAATGACACGGACTATACACTTTGATGGTACACTGCACATTGTCATTGCGCGATGTACAACAACTGGTGCAATGCGCTTTGTCTTTGCAAAGAGGAACCGGCCATTGCACCCTTATTCTGTCATTGCGAGCGAAGCGAAGCAATCTTTCTCTCATAAAAAAACACTACCTCCCGATAAGGGGTAGAGGGGGTTGTAAAATACTCTGATATTAATGAATACGGTGGGAAAAAACACAACCCCCTATAATCCCATGCGTGTTATAGTTAAGCGGTTTATGGGGTGGCATGGACAGTGGAGACGACCCGCCGGGACGTCTCTACAATTTGTCCGTGCCTTTTTGCAAACTATAACAGTTTAAAATCTTGTGGGTATGGGTAGCAACTGTCCCCCGGTGGGACGTCTGTACCAGAACAAGGGGTTGATGGGTAATTATAGATTCTTAACTTAACACGTATGCCTAAAATCCCCCTTTGCTAAGGGGGGACTTATTTGAAATCTGTATAATCTGAGCAATCTGTGATCTCTTTACTGTTTTAATGATTAAATTTGAACTGGTTACCCTTATCCCTGCTCTGCGCCTTTTTCATTGCATCAGCCGATGCCCTCTGTAAAAAATCACTGAGTCAAAGTGATGAATACCTCATTGGCTGGGTACGCTGTGGATTTGCGGCGCCCTTCTTGTTGATAATTTTGTTTTTTATCAAGATACCCGCGCTAGACCTCCATTTTTTCCTGGCGCTCATTTTTTTACTTCCCCTGGAAACAACGGCGCTCATCTTATACATGAAGGCCATTAAAAGGTCTCCCTTGTCGCTGACCTTGCCGTTCCTGGCGTTAACCCCCGTTTTTATGATAGGTACCTCATATCTTATATTAGGGGAGAAGGTTGATACATACGGGATGGTTGGTATACTGTTTACCTCAATAGGAGCATACCTGCTCAATGTAACAACCACCAGGAAAGGCATATTAGAACCATTCAGGGCCATTTGTCGTGAACGGGGTTCGCTCTATATGATTCTCGTTGCCTTTATTTATAGCATTACCTCAAATCTGGGGAAGATGGCCATACTCCATTCCAGTCCCTTGTTCTTTTCCGCAACCTATCTCCCCATGCTTGCAATCGCCGCCTTTCCTGTGCTCATGTGGAAAAATCAGGGGAGGCCCAAAATAGTGTTTTCTCATGTTGGACTATTCAGCCTGATTGGACTGGCTGTGGCGTTGTCCACCATTGCCCATTTTCTTGCGGTAAACCTGATAGAAGTTTCCTACGTCATTTCGGTAAAGCGCACGAGTCTCCTTTTTGGTATTATGTATGGCGCGCTCTGGTTCAAAGAAAAAAACATAACCGAACGATTAATCGGCGGTATTGTTATGATTATTGGGGTAATTATAATTACGGTACTGTAACGTATCGGAATTTTAAAACTATCTCGGAGCGCGGGAGTTTATCCCCAAATTTAATCGGCTTAAACCGTTTAAACAGATTAATCCGTTTAAACGGCTTATTGACGACCGTGAGTGACAGGCGCTACAATAAAAAATTAGTTTTGTTTTGCTGTGCAAAACAAAATCTTGTTTATTCCCTTTTTCTCTTAGAAATAGAGCGGTGTTTATCCGTGTAAATAAATCCGTGGTTATTATGAAAAAAATCATCGAATGTGTCCCTAATTTCAGCGAAGGCAGGGATGCCCGGAAAATAGCTCAAATCGCTGGTGAAATTGAGAAGGTAAAAGATGTAAAACTGCTCAATGTTGAATCAAATGCGAACTACAATCGTACCGTCATTACCTTTGCAGGAAAACCCGAAGCAGTCAAAGACGCAGCATTTTATGCCATAGAAATGGCATCGGAAGTCATTGATATGTCTCAGCACAAAGGCGCCCATCCCCGTATTGGCGCTACCGATGTTTGCCCGTTTGTCCCGGTGTCTCATGTTTCTATGGAGGAGTGCGTTAGCCTTGCCCGGTCATTAGGTAAAGAAGTGGGCGAATGGCTGGGTATTCCCGTATATCTCTATGGCGAGGCCGCCTCTGTGCCGGAACGACATGTGCTGTCAGATATAAGGAAGGAGAATATGAGGGGCTCGCCGGGAAGCTGAAGGATAAACGATGGCGACCGACTACGGACCTGTGGAATTTAACGAACAGGTAAAAAAGACCGGCGCAACGGTGATTGGCGCACGGGAATTCCTGATTGCCTACAATGTAAATCTCGCTACACAGGACATACAAATAGCCAACAATATTTCAGGTATTATAAGGTCTTCCGGAATAATGAAGACCAACGAAAGAGATGAAAAGGTGCGGGTTTGTGGTCTCTTGCAACACGTGCAGGCAATGGGAGTATATCTGCCGGAACATCATATCTCCCAGGTCTCCATGAACCTGCTCAGGTTTAAAGAGTACCCCTATTCACAGAGCCTTTGAAGAAGTCAGGAAACAGGCTCAAATACTAAGGGTACGTGGCGGGGGGAGCGAAATCGTTGGACTTGTTCCTGAAGAGCGTTGTTGGCTGCCGGCAGATTCTATGGGGGAAAATTATCGGGAAAGGATTGATAGCTGTTGCTGTTGAAAAACTCGGGTTGAGCCAGTTAAGTCCTTTTCTGCCGGAAAAAAGGTGATTGAGTATGAGTTAGAAAGGATGTTCCCTGTGTCTCAAAGGGAACATCCGCTATAAAGTCGCCACCGCTTGAAGAGTACGCCATGATTGTGCGTAATGTGGCCGATGCGGATTGAGGTTTTCAGCGGAATCAAAATTAAAAACCCGACCCCGCAACTAATTTTGGGACATTATAGATTTTACACCTTTGCAAGAGGTAGATTTTCTACAACAAGATTTGATAATGTACCCGAACCTAATACCTCTTTAGCATCAAGAATTTTATTCCTACTAATTTCTCACCCGGCCCTATATTAAGCGCAATTTCCTCGTTTAATCTAAGTGTTCTACGTGCTTTCCCTCAATTAAACGAATGTGCAAAGGCATCTACTTCTGGATCATAGCTGATTTTCATTACTATACTCCCATTTAAAAATACATTGTATAAACAGTTATTACAACAATTTCATGTTGTTGTTCTTGTGCATGTTTAGTTAATCGAATGGGTTTCTATTTTTTTAACGAGGATATATTCTAATTTAGGGGGTATTGAATTACCAACTAAAAATTATCTTTCGTTTAATCTGTTTAAGCAGTTATAGGGGGATAAGCCCGCGAGATATTGTATTGTAGTGAGTCACGGGACTTTGCGGAAACGTGTGAATTTTCATTTGTGTCTCCTGTTCGATATATCTTATCTAACGGGGTAAACCACCGCGCTCGCATTCCGATTTATTTGGGTTAGACTATAAGTTTGCGAATGGTGAGCCAGGCGTTGCGAGTTATGAGTTATGACTCAACGCTAACTTCAACTCGTCTTTTTGACAGGTGACGGGAAAGGGGGGACATTATGAAAAGCCTTCAAATAAAATAGTGCCTGTCCCTGTTTTCACCTTTTGTTCTCTCGATGGGAGGAGGTAGGGGAGGATTATTCAAAACAGCTTTTTTATCACTGTCTCAATCTTTCCGTCCCCATTCCCTGCTAATTCCGAGTTTTTAGGAAAATAAGTCTGAACCTAAAATTCGTGATGTTGATTTATCGTTGCCTTTAAACTTTCCATTTCCTGGGACAGTGCTGTGATAGTCCGTTGCTGTTCCTGAACTACTTTAGTTAACACGGCTGTAAGTCCATAGGGGACAAGCTTTTACGATCATTTGTGGCAACAAGATCAGGGGCGTCTTCTGCAATAAAGCCAACGTATTCTTCCCCTTTATCGACCTTATAGTTGAATCTTACAGGTTTAAGTTCATCTAAGGCCTGCATAGCCTCGTCTACGCTCAGATCCCTGATGTTTTCCTTATATTCCCTTGAAGATGCGTCTGTCCATACGCCGCCAGCAGTCACATGAGCGCCGCTACGCATGTGCAAAGGGTAACAAGGATGATTTGTCCCGATGCCGACTTTGCCGCAGCTGGTTATTCTCATTCGTTCTTTCCCGGTTCCATAAGGTTGCACTCTATCTGCAGTCAGAAACGTAAGCGCTGTCGAAGCACTTCCTGTTCGTATCGAGGTAATTCTGGAAAATGAGCTCCCCGAACTATCATCGTGCCGAAATTGAATTGACTCATAATCACCAGTTTGTTGATTAGGTAAAATTCCGCCATATAACAGCGAAATCGCTATGTTTGGCCTACCTAAGAGCGAATATGCGATACCATTGTTTGTGTCTCGATCCCCAATTCCACCCAGAACATCAAGTTTAAAATGCGGGGTCGCGGTCCCGATGCCGAGGTTGCCCGCGCTGGTTATTCTCATTCGTTCTTTTCCGGCTCCATAGGGTAGCGATGTATCTCCAGTCAGAAACGCAAGAGCTGTCGAAGCATTTCCTGTTCGTATCGAAGTAACCCTGGAATGTGAGCGCCCCGAACTATCATTATGCCCAAATTGAATTGACTCATAATCATCTTGCCCAGGGGATTCTCCGCCATATAACAGCGAAATCTCTGTTTCTGGATAAGCTTGGGACGTATATGCGAAGCCACTGCTAGTGCCGTCACCAATTGCACTCTGAACTTCAAGTTTATATAATGAACCAGCGATATTCGTCGACCCGATGCCGAAAAACCCTAGGCCATTCGAATTGACCTTGAACTGACTTACCTTATCCACATCCTCCACCACAAAGGAACTCGCTCCTGCATTATCATCCAGCGTTACTTTAACATCGGCCGCGTGCGTTTTACCCGCGAAACACGCAAACAGCGCCATTACTCCACAACCCGAAAGCAACAATCTCTTCATTGCACTTCCCTCCTTTTACGTTAACGGTTTTAAAATAAATTTGATCGGCTCGCTACTATCTATCGTGCAAACACCCCCTTTCTTTTTTTTGAGTGTATTGCAAGGCTTGAAAAGCCTTGCAAATAGCCCTATCACAGCCAAATGTTGCAGGATAAATTGCTTCGGCTAAGTCGAGTGATAACGCTTGCATACTGATAAAACTAACTGGGTAATATATAACCTGTGGTTATATATGTCAAGAAAATTATATCACTTGGAGTATTTGACCATTTTATAACACCCTGGTTATAAATTCACCATGAGGAAAAATATTGTGGGAAACAATGTGCGAATGATCAGGGAAAGGCTTGGAATTACACAGGAAGAACTGGCTTTAAGAAGTGGCTTAACCCGACCTTCGCAATTCGAGGGGTAGATAAGCCGCAAAGCCTGTAAATACAAGGGGTCATATCAAAGGTCGGCACTACAGACTGGTCTGTCCTGAGGCATAAACCTTGGGCGGTGGTTGATCGGGAAGCGACAATCCTAGTTGCGCTAAAAGGAGAGAAACATCCTTTTCCGGCTGGGTATAGCGGCTCATGACAATGTGACGGCCATCCGTGGTCGGTAAATGAATATCAATCATTTGAATACTCGACAGTTTTTTCAAAATCGCGTCGGACGTAAGACCTGCGGCTCGTCCCCGTGCAAGATTTCGCAAAGTTGTATGGAGACAATAAGCCAGAAAGGAAACAAAAATATGGGCTTCAATTCTCTCTTCCAATTGGCACCAGATGGGACGGATGGAAAGCGCCCTCTTCAAATCCTTAAATGCTAGTTCAATGCGGGTCAAAAGCAGATAAAATTCCCAGGCGGTTTCAGGTGAAGCAGCTTGCATATTGGAACGAAGCAGATAGCGTCCCTCACGTCGCAACGCTCGCCGCAGGCGTTCGCGGTCCAGCTTGAAATGGAAAGTATGTTCGTTCTCCGATTCCTGAGGATTTGGGATAGAGATAAGAAGCAGCCCAAAGTCTCGCCCCGCCTCTTTCTTTAATGCTCCTCTATGCATCAGCAGGTCGTCATGCGTGATGTTCTTTCGATTGCGAAGCTCCGTGCAGGCTTGCCCACAGACCGTTTGAGTCTGCGACGACGCATGGACCGTTCCCTGGCTACCCGGTCATGACTTTCCCCATAAACATAAAACTCCAACTCTTGCTGAAGAGTTTTAACACGGATACTTTCACGCGCCTGAATCCAGGGCTGTTCGAGCAACGGTTTTCAATCGATCCAGAAAAGCCTCCCATGTTGTGGTATCTTTGGTATTTCCAGGATATACCTCGTAGGCCACGGGAAAACCTTCCGGCGTCAACACCAATGCCACAACCACTTGAACACAATCCGAACGTTTGTCACGGCTGTATCCAAAACGTTTTTTACGATCCCCACCGGCGGCGGATAGCTTTCAAAATACGTACTCGTCAGATCATAAAGCAGCGTCATACTTCGCGCCAAACAGATTGCCCCATTGCCCTTTTAAAAAACCAAACAGCTCGTCGCGATGCTTGAGCAATAAATTCAAACAACGATACGGCTTATCCTTCTGTGCCAGCGAATAATCTTCCCCTGGCAGATCACCCATAGCGCTACGCAAATACCACTCACGGTGAAAACGAAATTCGCTTCCGGATCAATCAGCCCGGTAACAGGTCAACGCTTTCAGAATGTTCAGCCAACTTGTCCCCTTACGGCTTGACGGCAAACGTCGTTTCCAAAATTTGTCCAGTTCCAGGAGATCCCACAAATACAATCCCAACCAGCGCGCGCCCCATTCACGGGGACGGCGCAATTCTATTTTGTCCAGTTGTATCTGGATGGTCTCACAGGCCAGAATGGGCAATTCTTCCCGGTCATCCGGAAACAATGCCAGTTGTTTTGGCTTGGACTTTTCACCCGAAAACGCCTCTATCGTCCGAACCCATCCCGCCCGTTGGTTGTCATTGAGTTCCCCCCAAGTAAAGAACTTGCCGCTGTACCACTCCTCCTCCGCTGACTCGACGGTTCTCTACCACGCTCCAATAACGGTGAGTTTTTCCATCCTTCGTCCGTGATTTTGCTCGTAAAAACATGAAAACATTTTCGCAGTTTTTAGTGAAAGCGTCAATAGGGTAGGTCGGCACTACAACAGCCCATTTTGAAAATCCACCCCTTTAAAATCAGGGTTGCCGGGAGATTCGTGCCTAAAAATGACCTTTTTCAGCGAATTGCGAAAGTCGGGCTATCAGCGACTCCAACTTTTTTATAGATATGAGTCAGGTATTTTTTTAAGGAACATTCACTCATGTGTAGACTTTTCATAATTTCTTTGTTTCGATAACCCTTGCAAATTGCCTTGACGATCTCTATCTCTTTCCTGGTCAGGAGAGTTTCAAATTCCCTGTGACCGTTTTTCAAACAATAGATAATATCTTTTAGCTGCTTCCGTTTAAGCCAAAGTTCCCCCGCAAGAACGCATTGTATTGCCTTCTTTAACTGCGAGACATCGGTTTTGAGAGGCAAAACACCAATAAGTCCTTTTGAGAGACTAACCCGAACAAGTCGGAAAAATCACAAAAATGGAGAAAGGGAGAAAAAAGGGAATCGGAGAAAAAATAAAATTTAACAGCGCTTTTTATTCTTTTTTCTCCATCTCTCCTTTAGTAACACTGTTTTGGAAGATGTTATGAAAAGCTCCGTTAGGAGCGATATGTTTATAGATGCATCATTACGCCACAATCAAGCTCCATCGGAGCGGCATGTTGTTTCTGTGTTTCACATACCGCTCCTCTGGAGCCAAAATTTTGTATATCACATTTTTCTATGAACATTTCACCTTTAATGGGGCTTAGAAAATACCTGTCTGCCACAGGCAGGCCGGTTTGATTTTTTCAAATACCAAACCCGAACGAGTAGGGACACGGTACTCCGTGTTCCTACTGTTAGGCAGTTTTAAATTGCCATGTAAGCCTTACAAAATAACTAATTCCAGTTGGCATAAAAAATATTTTTGCTAAAAATGTAAAAATTTTATTTGCAAGAACTATTTAATTATGCGGACGCTATCGCAGCCCTCAATGTCTTGCCCATCTAACGTTTTGCCGCTCAAGCAGGCTTCGGTATCGCCAGGCTGTAAGTTCAAATCCTGGGTCTTAAAGTGCAAAACCACGTCCAGCAGCCCATCACCGTTTACATCCTCAGGCGATTTTCCGATAGGAAGTGGAGACGCGCCAGCAAATACCACAGTGTTCCGGTCAACAGTAGTCGCGTCGAAAGTCGGACTGCTCAAAATAGCCACGGGAACATTGCCTTTGCTCTTAAGGTTGATGGGGTTGAGGAAGCTTCCTGGTTTAACATCTATTGTAAGTGTCACAACAACATCAGAGGTTGTTTCGAGATACCATGAATAATATCCGATGTTTTTTGGTCCCCAGAGTATATTACCATTTTTATCTACTTTAACTATTTCCTTAGTATCAAAACTTGCAACATAGATACTTCCATCAAAGGGATCAACAGAAGGAGTCCTAAGTCCTTCCCCTCTGCTTTTGCTCCATATTACATCACCATTTGTCAGATTTATCTTGAGTAATCTGTTGATAGCATTTTGAAAACTGCTGGAAGCACCATAAATAACATTTTCGGTAGGATCGATAGCATTTCTACTGTAGCTAAGATCCCCTAGCTCCCTTGCCCATAAAGTATTTCCATCAGTGTCAAATCGTACTACAACACCTACATTACCGTCGGGCACATTGCAACAGTCCTGTGCAGTTGCAACAACACTTCCATCTCTTTGATCTACCACAATAGTTGCAAATCCATATGAATTGTGCCAGTGAACTGGTTGTTTTTGCCATAGTAGGTTTCCATCCTTATCAAATTTATACACTCCTGCGCTATATGAGTTGGTATAAATACTTCCATCCGCAAGATACAGTACTGGAACGGGTCCACCAATAGTGCCTCCAAAAGATTTGATAAAGTTCCCATTTGCATCATATTTGCTAATACTTACCCAGTCGTCGTAATCCCCAACATAAAAACTTCCATCACTCGGATCGACATCAATGGTACTGCCTGATATAGGTTTCTGCAAAAGAATAGCTCCATCACTACTAAGTTTAGTAAATTTGTCTCCCCCCACAGCATATATGGTTTTATCTGTCGGATTTTCAACTGCCTGAAATACATAAACACCACCAACATCTGTAGCCCAAAGAATATTTCCATGAGAATCAAGTTTTACTACAGTATGAGCTTGATAATCAGTTACAATTATCGTCGCCTTCCCTAAAGGCTTGGCATCCATTAACTGATTATCTGCCTGCACTGTTGCAACAAGAAATGTAGCACATATCAATACGATGAGCATCTTTATTTGTTTCATTTCATTCTCCTCCTTTATTTTGGCATCGTTTATTATTAAGAAATAATTTATTTTTTGGTATTTGTTTAGCTCAGACACAATTCCTTGAAATCAGAATTTTGGCCATAACAACCTCCAATTCCTTCTCGAAAACGGCTTTTTTCTCTCTCCTCTCTTCAATAGAAGGATTTCTATCCAGGAAATCCCTCAACTTTTTGAAACACACATGAATAATTCGAGTGGGATTATATACTTCAACCAGGATATCAGTATATTATTTTGATTGGATGCGCCCTTTTTTATAATGTTCTAACCGTTCCTTAATGGTCTTATCAAATCCGTTTTCTGTCGGTTTATAATACTCCCTGTCCCGGAGCTCGTCCGGCATGTGACTCTGATCCACATATCCGCCGTAACTATGCGGATATTTATAGCCCTTGCCATATCCCATGTCCTTCATGAGAGAAGTAGGGGCATTTCTGATATGAAATGGTACTGGCAATGCCCCTTTCCCTTTGACGTCTTTTGACGCCTCCTGATAAGCCATGTATGAGGCATTACTCTTCGGCGCACAAGCCAGGTATGTAACGCCCTGGGCAAGGGGAATCCACCCTTCAGGCATTCCAATAAAATCAAAGGCGTCCTTAACAGAAACGGCCAGTTGCAGCGCCTCTGGGTCTGCATTTCCAATATCCTCCGCGGCAAATATGATCATGCGCCGCGCGATAAAGAGGGGGTCTTCTCCCGCCTCCAGCATGCGCGCCAGCCAGTAGAGGGCGGCGTCCGGGTCGCTGCCCCGCATGGACTTGATGAATGCCGAAATCACATTGTAGTGTTCCTCGCCTCCTTTATCGTAGAGGAGCGCCTTCCGCTGCATAGCCTCCTGTGCTATTTCCAGGGTTACGATTCGCTTGCCCGCTTGATCGGGTTTTGTGAGCATAACAGCCGCTTCCAGGGAATTTAAAGCGGATCGCGCATCGCCATGCGAAAATTGGGCAATGAAATCAAAGACGTCTCCGGGAATTTCAACGTCCAGAGTCCCAAGCCCTCGTTCCTTATCCTGGAGGGCGTTGTTCATGATGGTCTTGAGATGTTCTTCGCTGAGATGTTCCAGCACCAGTACCTTACAGCGTGATAAGAGGGGGGCATTGATCTCAAAAGACGGGTTTTCGGTGGTAGCGCCAATGAGGGTAATCGTACCGTTCTCAACGTGATGGAGGAATGCGTCCTGCTGTGCCTTGTTAAACCGGTGGATTTCATCTACAAAAAGGATAGTCTTTTTCTGATAGTATTTTAACTGATCTCTGGCCTCATCGATGACTTCCCGAATATCCTTGACGCCCGATAACACGGCAGAAAAAGAGACAGAGTGGGCGTCCATGGCCTGTGCAATGATAGCGGCCAGCGTGGTTTTCCCAACCCCTGGCGGCCCCCAGAAAATGAGGGACACGAGTTCCTTGTTCTCCACGAGCCTGTGTAATATTTTACCGGAACCCACAAGGTGTTCCTGTCCCACGAATTCTTTCAGATTGCGTGGTCTCATCCGGTCGGCCAGTGGTTGTTTTTTTACTGTTGGTGTCTTTGTATCAAAGAGATTTTTTTGTTGTATTTTCAATGTATTTTACCTCGTATTTAATTTCGAATTTTCCAAATCCTCTGCTATCTTATTTATGGCGCTGGCAAGTTTGCCTACTTCATCGTCAGATTGGTAGACGACCCTGGTGGAATAACTTCCCTCAGAAATCTTCTTTGCCGTTTCAGAGATATAATGGATAGGCGCTGAAATCTTCTTGCCCAGAAAGAACGCAACAATAATAACCCCAACTGATACCAGTCCAAAGACAGACATCATGGAATTCCTCAATTGGTACAACGGCCCATATCCTTCATCCACATCTATCTCGGCAATCACGCCCCAGCCATAATCCGCCATCCAGTGCCAGAATCCCAGCACATTCACCCCCCGGTAATCCAGGTATCCATCGGCGTCAAACCCATCAAGGCCTTTGAGACACTCGCTCACCCCTTTTGTGATCGTACCTGTTTGTGGGTGTGCAACCCTCAAAGCAAGCGCAGTTCGTTTATCGATTTTTTGCTGTTTTTTCAAATCGTCTGCAAACCGCGATTCTGTGAGCATATATCCGTATCCATTGACGAGATAGGTTTCCCCCGTTTTTCCAATATGAATATTTTGCATCATGGTATTAATCTCAGAGACATCGATCCTCAGCGTCACCGTGCCGGCGATGGCGTTCGACTTGTCCCTTATCGGGGCGGAAACGAGCATGGTAGGCACTCCAGCTTCCCGTATGCCGGATTCATTTTCAATGGGCGCATCTGACGGTATAATATTTGTGGCAAAGAGCGCACCCGTAAGAGCGGACCGGAAAAAGTCTTTTCCCGAAATATTCGTTCCTATAAGTTCCTTCCTTGAAGCAATCCTCACGATACCCTCACGGTCGGCAATAAATACCTCTTTGTGGCCATATTCCTTCCAGAGATAGCCGTAATATTTTATGTTATCCAGATTTTTCAAAAACTCTGAATTTTCAGGATTTGACTGGAGAGACAGGAGAATGAAAGGATTGTTTGCAATACGCTGCGCGTCGGCAGTACATTTTTCCATCCATTGCGAAATCAATTCGGCCTGCTTATGCGCGGCTACATTCAGGTTTTTAATGATTTCGGCCTTAAGCGTGTGAATGGTAGCGGGGTACACAACCAGTCTCATAATAACAAGCGGCAGGAATGTTAGGATAAGAAAGAAGATGCTGAGTTTGGTTTTTGTCGGTTTAAACAATTATTTCTCCATCATCCTTTTTATGTCTTTGTAATAAATTTACTATGTCATAAATCCTTATTATTAAAATAATTATCAAACGTTAGGATAGTAACACAAGAAGGGTAACGTGTCAAGATGGTTGCAGATGCGAATTGCGAAAAATGTGTGTAGAGATTCAGCGCCTCATTTATATTGTAGAGACGCAAGATTTTGCGTCTCTATAGTTATGTTAAGGGATTGATTAAATTGACATGTTATTTAAACGGTTTTTCAAGACGGTGTTGGTAGGACAAGCGTTTCGCTTGTCCTGTCCTGTATCCGTTTGTTGCTTTTAACTTGGTCAACCGGGACGGTTGACCTACCAACTCAAACCTTCAGGTTTGAGACTTGTTTGTAGTGGCGACTTCAGTCGCTTCTTTGGAAACAGATTATGTGAAGATGCGACTGCTAAAATCATTTACCAATAAGATTTTATATTGTTTTTGAAAAATATATAAATTTTAATGTTTTGTAACCACTATTAATATAATTACTTACAACTTATTATTTTGAAATGTGATCTAGATCACAGACGCGAAATAAAAAAAATGGTAAAATATTATTGTTAAATAACTGTTCGTGAAAATGAAGAATAAACCTTATCGGTTTTATAAAAACAGGGAGTAACGGGGAAAATAAAATAAGACGGGTTGAGGGGCGATCCCCCACATTTCCAAACCCACCACCCTTGGAAAATGTACTTCGCTATACTCAACCCGATCTTCATAATTGAGAGTTTAAACAAGGTAAACATTGGACAAAGGCAAACTCTGAGTGATCGGAGGACGCACAGTAATGGGGTCTTTTGTAAAGACGCACTGATTAACAAATATTTCATTCAAGAGGATGAGGGGAAGTTTTCTGTGGTAGGTCAGCATGGCAAGATATGATTCCTTGCCGGTAACTTTGCAGGTACGCCAGCCATTCGGGAATGCACTAAACAGTAAAAAGTAAGTTTGCAAACAATCCCTGGTCCCCCTTTGTTAAGTGGGATACAGGGGGAGTCATTTAATGTTGAAAAAATTCAAACTTGCCACAAAGTTCCTGTTCTTCTTACGTTCAATTTAAAAAATAGAACCAGCGAAGTGAGAAAAACATAATCCCACAAATTCCCCTTTGATCAGGGTGGATTATCCTGTCCCGGACGCTACCAGCAAAATCATGATATCCATGACGTTTGTTTTCGTGGGTCCTGTATTGATAAAGTCGTGCAGATTTTTAAAAAAGGTGTGTGAATCATTATTGTTAAGATATGTTTCGGTATCCATGTTTACATCTTTTGCACGTGTTATTGTAGAACCATCAGCAATTGCGCCAGCAGCATCGGTATTTCCGTCTCTCCCATCAGTGCCTGCGCTGAGAATGATCGTGTTTTCCAGCCCATCAATTTCTCTTGCAGCAGATAAGGCAAACTCCTGATTTCTTCCACCGATACCATCGCCCTTAACAGTAACAGTGGTTTCGCCGCCGGCGATAATACAGGCAGGTATTTTTGCAGGATTTCCCGATTGATGAATTTCCCTGGCAATAGCGCCAAATACCTTTGCAATTTCCCGCGCCTCTCCTTTTATCAAAGAAGAAAGGGTACAGGTATGGTAACCTAATTCTGCCGCCTTTTTGTGACAATGATTAAGCGCCATACGATTGTTACCAATTATTATGTTAGAGACTCTGTCGAATCTTTTGTCTGTCGCTTTTGGTGTCTCTTCAACCTTTCCATCTACCCCCTTCTGAATACGAACCATAATAGATACGGGGATTTTTTGAAGCAGACCATATTTTATGAAAATCCTTTTACAATCAGAAAAGGTGCTGGAATCGGGCGCTGTTGGCCCTGATGCAATAGTTTCGACCTGATCGTGTGCCACATCCGATAATATCAGGGATACAATTTCAGACTTACTGATGTTTGCTAAACGACCGCCCTTTACCTGTGAAATGTGTTTTCTGACGGTGTTGATTTCGTCTATCCGTGCGCCGCTCTTCAGGAGTAGATTGGTTACGTTTTGTAATTCTTCGAGGGTAATTCCTTCACAGGGCAGTTCAAACAAGGCCGAACCGCCTCCAGATATCAAACAAATGACAAGGTCGTCTTCCTGTGTTTCTTTTAAAAGTTGAACAATTTCCCGTGCGCCCTGAATACCGGCATTGTCAGGAATTGGGTGGCCTGCTTCATTGATCCTGATAATTTTACATGGAGCAGTATAGCCATACGGCACGTTAACAATACCGGTCTTTATTCGTTCCCTTAATAGTTCCTCCAATCTCCGGGCCATAGAACTGCTTGCCTTGCCAAAACCTGTAACAAAGATGTTTCTATATTTACCGAGATCATAATTTCTATTCCTTATTTTCAGCATATTTTTTGTAAGATGGATGTGGTCTTGCATACAGACATCGGGTTTTACTGCGTGGAGTCCGGCATAAAATATCTCTAAAGCATGGTTTCGTAATGAGATTGTTGTATTCATAAATTGTTCTTTTCTTACCAATGAATAAAAGTTATAATAGTACGTTTATCCAAAATAAACAATACGCTATTTTGTAAAATAGGAGCTTGATCATGTCCAACGAGAATCTCACAAACGTGAAAAAGTCTGATGCGAATGAACTGTTATCCCTTGTAAATACCGAGCAGTACGATAAACTGGAAGAGGCATGGCAAGGGGTTGTCGAGTCCGATAATCAAAACCTTTCCTTGCTCTTTGAAGTGGTTGACCTCCTGGTGAAACGCGAGGAAAGGAGACGCGCCCATGATTTCCTCATGACGCTCAGTTCGTATTATAAACAAAAAGGGCTTTATCTCAACGTCCTGGAGGTATTAAAAAAGGTTTTAGGTTACAATCCGAGGGAAAAAACTCTGGCAAAAGAAATTTCTGAGTGTTATTCAAACATTTATAAGGACAGACCCTATGGCAGGATGCTGGTTGAAAAAACAGGGATTGAAACGGCAACCGATATTACCCATGCTATGAAGAAACTTGAAAAATATTTTTACCTGGATACCGGAGATTATGTTTTTCATAAAAGCTGGGGTGTCGGGCAGGTGGTTTCTGTTGATGCCGAAAGTGAAAAGGTAAATATCAATTTTGAAAAGAAGAGCAACCACAGTATTGCGATGGATATTGCCCCGGAGATATTACAGAGGCTGGATAACGATGATTTACTGGTGATGATCTATGCGCAAAAAGACGTATTGAACAAAATGGTCAAAGAAGACCCTGTGGCCTTAGTTAAACTCACGTTAAAATTCTTTAAGGGAAAGGCGTTGGTTTCCACGATAAAGAACAGGCTTACAACAGGCGTGATGCCTGTTGAAACATGGAGCAGGTGGTGGACAAACACAAAGAAATTAGTCAAAAAAGACCCTTATATAAGATACACAGAAGGTACGCCGTCTACTTCACTATTAGAACTTCGCGCCGCCCCCATGTCACACCATCAGGAAATCCTCGGAAAGCTCAACCACATCAAAGATATTGATAAAAAGATAGAAATTTCCAAAAAATACATCTCGGAAATGAAAGATGCAGATTTTTGCAGAGACACCCTGACGGAAATTGCCAATCTCTTTATAAAAGAGGCCGACGCATTATGCGGGATCAATACTGCCCAGGAAGTCGAATCCCTTTTACTCCTTGAAGAAATTCAAAATCACCTCAGGGAAGAGGTTGGAAAATATAAAAGCAGAGTTGAAACACTCATACAAACAGGTAAAAATCTGCCAGACCTTATCGATAAGATGACTATTTTAGAGTACAAAAAACTGTTACTCAGCATGGCAAAAAAGGTCAAACCCGATCTCTGGCATGGAGATTATATGGCCCTCTTTTTTACCGATAATAGCAATTTGTGGGAATTTATTATTAAAGACCTTATTTCTGAACAAAAGCAAGTCGCCCTTGAAGAGTTATCACACAAGGTGTTTAATCAATTTAATGCGTATCCTGAACACTATATTTGGTTTTGCAAAAACGGCATGCAGGAACGTTATCCGGAACTTTACAAGAATATCGATCCCGCTATAATGTTTAACCGACTCATAGAACTCCTGGACAACATGCATTTTAAAATACTGAAGGGCCGTGAGGGGGATTTCAAGGCAATCGTTAATAAGATTGAAAACCTCCTTGCTGATAAGGGCTCTGAATATGCCCTCCGTATCGTGAACGACGCAAACGCAGAAAGTATTTATAATGTCGTGTCGGGCAGCAAGGGTTTGGAAGACTGGTTTAAGGTAGCTGTTGAAAGTGTCATTACAGACCGATTCCCCGATCTCTTTGAAAAATTGGGAGCCCCTGAACTGGACGAAACGAAGATATACAGCACAAGAGCAGGTTACGAAAAGAGGAAGAAAGAATTTGATCATCTCATGAACATAGAATTTGCAGAAAATGCGCGTGACCTTGGCGAGGCTATTAGTCGGGGTGATCTCAGAGAAAATGCCGAGTACAAGGCAGCTCGTGAAAAGCAAGCGATGCTTGTTGAAAAAGCCGAACGGATGAAGGCAGAATTACAGAAGGCTGTTGTTATTGAGCCGTATTCTATAGAGGCTGACACCGTTTCTCCGGGAACAAAGGTTACCCTGAAAAATCTGGATAAAGAAGAGGCCGAGATATATACCTTATTAGGGCCATGGGATGTCGATATTGAAAAAGGCATTATCTCATACATGTCGCCTGTCGGAAGAGGTTTGATGCATAAGGCCGTGGGAAATGTGGTAAAGGTAAAACTCCCTGATGGTGAATCCATGTATAAGATTATGAAAATTGAAAAAGCGCTGCAGTAGAGAGGAATTTTCAGTTTCTTTGACATCTTTTGTTTATGCGTCATCCTTGATGTGAAAGAAGATTTGATAATATTACCCTGCTGGTAGCATATATGTTTGCAACCCCTATTGCACGGATAAATCTTGTTGATGCCGGTCGCATATTCAAAATCAGCGTCTCATATTATATCGATCCTCCCTTGCCTTGTTCCCAAACGTTGTTTGAGAACGTCATTGAATAAATTTTATTTGACTTAATTCTCTTATTTATTCTAAACTATGTCCCTGTTCAAAGTCTACAAAGGCAATATCGTTGAATTAAGGATATTTTTTATAGTAACGGGAAAGGAGGTTGGTGTAGATTTTAATGGGGTGTTTATAGAAAACCGTTAACAATGAAAAGGAGGAGACAAGATGGGTAAAACATGGGTATCTGTATTTTTCCTGTTTTTAGTCGCAACGCTTTTGAACGTTTATGGTGTTTCCGAATCTGATGGTGCACAAAAGGTGGGCAATGGAGTGGTTACAGGGCAATCAACAGGAACGACAGGGGAATTAATAAACATAACATCACTGGCGCCAGAAAATAAATCACTCCTGGATGAGTATGCGCCAATTTTGTATATGCATCCGGACGAACGCTTTTATCCAATAAAAACCAAAATACTGTTAGAAAACTCGGATTTGTACGAAAGAGGTTCCGATGAACTCATTGATAAACATCCAACCCTGGCAAAATTGATTGAGAAATACAATGATGACACATATTATCTTAAACTCCAGGCTAACTGGGATCTGAATAAGGAACAAGATTATTGGAAACATTTTAAGCGTGTTGTTTATGGACATCAAACCTCTGAACAGGATGGGTCTGGCAATGTAAAAATAGCGCTCCAATACTGGTTCTTCTATTTGTATAACGACTGGGACAATTCACACGACGGTGACTGGGAAATGATTCAGATTGTTCTGGATGATCAAAATACCCCGGAGACAATTACCTATTCTATCCACCTGGGTGGCTTGACGCTGGGGTGGGAAGAAGTTGAAAAGGTTTATGGCAACCATCCCAAGGTATTTGTAACTATTGGAGCGCATTCAAGCTGGCATAAAGAAGGAAAGAATGTATGGCTTGAAACTTTCCCTCCCTACGGTTGTATTAAGTGCGTGGATGATACGTCGTCGCTGGGCGACGTCATCTTTCCAAAAACACTATCGCAAACGCCCGGTGACTCTATGAAATATGAATTGATTGATGTGGATGATTCGGTTGACGAGGAGTCGCCGAACCGCTGGATATACTGGAAAGGATTCTGGGGAAAACCTGTTGGGGGAACCAATAAACCTGTCCATATTGGCAGTGGAAAGATTTATTCTTCATTTGTTGTAACGTCGGGTCCACAAAGTCCGCCGTATATTGATTATTTAAATACCACGAACATCGGGGAAAGTCTAAACGGCCGATGGTACAAGCCGTTAGAATGGGCGCAACATCCGAATCCGTCTGATTACACTATTTGTGCATCTGCGAATGCCAGGGTGGTTGTACGAACTATGTCGCCGGGTGTTTTGCATCTCGTCCCCTATTGTTCGTTCAACGTGTGTAATGCATGCCCAACGAGTAGCGTCTTATTTTCTGAAAACGATCTGATATTTGATGTGTATTCCCTCGATGGAAAGGGTGTCGATGTGAAAATTAGCCGGCAAACGAGCACGGGGGAAGCTTGTTCTGTAGAGTTTGATGGGCTTAACATACCGAAGCGTGGTAAGGCGTCTTTTAATTTTTCTTTAAATCAAAATCCCATGTTTGAAATCGGGATTGATAACAACCTCGATGGTTTTTATGACAGTCACAGATTACCGGACCATATCGAGGTTAAATAAGAAAGGGATTTCACAGGTAATCTGTCTTCTGGTAACAGTTCACGTGTATGGTTTAACGGCATAGACAACCCCCTGAACCCCCCTTGATTAAGGGGGACAAACGCACTCCCAACCCCCTCTCGAGAGGGGAGTATAAAAGTCCCCCTTAGAAAAGGGGGGAAGGGGGATTGTAATTTCGAATTGGCAGAACTGTTATGTTTTCTGGATGATATTGGAAAGGAAATAGTATGAAATTTTTTATCGATACAGCAGATGTAAAAGAAATTCGGGAGGCGCACAGTCTGGGCATTCTGGATGGTGTGACGACGAATCCATCTTTAATTGCAAAAACCGGCAGGCATTTTCGGGAAACTATTGAAGAGATTTGTTCCATTGTCAAGGGGCCGGTGAGCGCTGAGGTGGTGAGTCTTGACACAGAGGGTATGCTCAAAGAGGCAAGGGAATTGGCAAAAATCGCTGATAATATTGTTGTCAAGATCCCCCTGATAAAAAATGGCTTAAAGGCCGTAAAGAGATTGTCAGAAGAGGGAATAAAGACCAACGTAACCCTCTGTTTCTCATCCAATCAGGCGCTTCTGGCGGCAAAGGCAGGGGGTTCGTATATAAGTCCTTTTGTGGGCAGGCTTGATGACAGGGGACAGGCTGGTATGGATATCATCCAGGAAATACGCACCATCTATGATAATTATGGATTTCAGACGGAAATTATCGTTGCCAGTATCAGAAATCCGATTCATGTCCGGGATGCGGCGTTAATGGGTGCGGACATTTCGACTATTCCTTTCAACGTATTCGACATGCTGGTTCAGCATCCGCTGACCGATGACGGCGTAAAGCGATTCCTTGCAGACTGGGAAAAGGTGCCGAAGAAATAGTGTGATTGGATAGAAATTTCTCCTTTATTTGATCCATATCGAATATTGAACTGTGCATGAAATGAAGCTATATTCAACATTTCATTTTTAGAGAAATATTGAACACTGAACATCGAACGATGAATCATGACGACTGAAGTCGTCACTACAAACTTAATGTGTCGTTTTGTACTTATGGGTTATCAATAACAGGGCATGTCTTATTCAAACACAACTCAATTACGGTTAAACAGCCAACCCACGCCGGAACACCAACCAAATCAAAAATTATACGCAGAGGTTGTGGTAAACATTCCGCTCGACAGGATATTTCATTATGGTGTGCCTTCGCCCTTGAGAGGCGGGCTTTCTCCGGGTATGCGGGTGAGGGCTCCTTTCGGAAATAAAATTATTACCGGGTTTTGTGTTGGTTTTACCGATACGCCATTTTCTGATAAGATAAAAGACATTATCAGTATCGTGGATAAGACTCCTCTGGCCGACAATGTTATGCTCAAGATCACCCGATGGATCGCATCGTATTATCATTGCGGGTGGGGAGAGGCGATCAACGCGGTAATACCGCCGGTTGCCCGTACCAGGACAAAGGAAAAAGGTGCATTGTTCGTTGTTCATACCCATAAAATTTCCGAACTGAACGCAGAGACACTATCTCAGATAAAAACCCGTGCGCCAAAACAGACCAGGGCTCTGGAAATTCTTAAAGAACATGCCGGCGAGATAAGCGCAAAGGAACTTATGCACATCAGCGGTTGCATGATGCAGGGTCTTCGTCAGTTGGAAAAGAAAGGTTTTGTTACTTTTAAAACCAAGTCCCTGGATGAGCTTGATATACCGTGCAATAGCAGCCTGTTGCAAAAACACCTTATGTTTACCGGGGAGCAGCAGAGCGCCTTTGATACCATAAATAAAAAACTCCTTCAAACAAGGCCGGGTGTGGTGTTGCTTCAGGGTGTCACCGGCAGTGGAAAGACGGAGATTTACCTTCAAACCATTACAAAAGTGGTAGAGCAGGGGCGCAGGGTGATATTCCTTGTCCCTGAGATATCGCTTACTTCTCAGACCATTCAGAGGATCAAGGCGCGGTTTGACCGGGTTGCTATATTGCACAGCCACCTCCTGGGTACTTTCCACTATTCACAGTGGAATGATATCAGGGAGGGAAATGTGGATATTGTGATTGGCGCCCGCTCCGCGATTTTTGCCCCTTTAAAGAATGTGGGCCTGATTATTATTGATGAGGAGCATGAAAATACCTTTAAACAGGAAAATAGCCCACGGTATAATGCGCGGGATGTTTCGATTGTGCGGGCAACGCATGAAAACGCCCTGGTTATACTGGGGACGGCCACGCCTTCGCTCGAAAGTTGTTATCATGCATACCGGGGAGATTATGAAAAGGTTGTGCTTTCAAAAAGGATAGGCGGACGTCAATTACCGCCTGTTGAGATTGTTGATATGGCCGAAGAGGCGCGCAAGCGCAGGGGGTACCATATAATTTCCCAGAAGCTGGAATATTACACGAAACAATCACTGGCGCGAGGCGAGCAAGTCATTCTCTTTTTAAATCGCAGGGGATTCGCCCCCTATATTCACTGCAAGCGCTGCGGTTTTGTGCTCAAGTGTAAACGATGTGATATTCCCATGACCTTTCACAGAAAATTAAATACAACCTTGTGTCATTATTGCCATGCAGAAGAGCATCCGCCGGAATCGTGCCCTGATTGTCTTGCCAATAATATTAACTATCGTGGTTTTGGGACGGAGAAGATTGAGGATGAGATTATGGCCAGATTTCCTGACTATAAAATTGTCAGGATGGATAGCGATTCCATGCGTGTCCGCGACGCCCATGAAAAGGCCCTTACAGCTTTTGAACGAGGGGAGTTTCAGATATTGCTCGGTACGCAGATGATTGCAAAGGGTTTGGATTTTCCCAATGTGACCCTGGTGGGAGTAATCTCGGCAGATACGATACTTAATTTGCCGGACTTTCGGGCAAGTGAGCGGACATTTCAGCTCATTTCACAGGTTGCAGGCCGTACGGGAAGAGGGTCAAAGGGGGGGCGGGTTGTCGTCCAATCTTTCAACCCCCGGCATTACAGCATTACCTATGCAGCCAGTCATGACTACGAGGGATTTGCAAAAAAGGAGTTGGAGTACCGGAAGCAATTGAATTATCCGCCGTACGGAAAATTGGCGAGGGTCGTCTTTCGCAGTACGCAGGAAGATAAGGCAAAGGAGAAGGCTTTCCTCGTTGCAGAGAAACTCAAAGACATGGTTAAATCCAACGGCAAACAGCTTGATATCCTCGGACCGTCACCGGCGCCCCTGACAAAGATTAACGAACAGTTCCGGTGGCATCTTTTGCTCAAGACGATTGAGGAAAAAAGTATTCATGACGCCCTGCACAGTATTGATGATGTATTAAGGCCGTCAAAGGGTGTGCAAACGATGGTTGATGTTGATCCCTATATGATGTTATAATACTTAAAATATTTAAATTTATAATAAACGAAAAATTTAACAGTTGAAATTATCACTTTAATGGGAGGTAATACATATTTTATGTCACCCAACGGACTGGATGCAAAAACATTTTTCGGGCGTGTTGAAGGCATCACCTACAACGACTTTATCCTGCTTCCGGGTCACATCGATTTTGCGCTGAATGAGATCAACCTCGAAACGAACCTTACCCGTAATATAAAATCAAAAATGCCCGTGGTAAGTTCCCCCATGGATACGGTAACTGAATCCAGGATGGCCATTAGTCTGGCCTTATCGGGTGGGATTGGCATTATTCATTATAATAATACCATAGAAGAGCAGGCAAGAGAGGTGCGGCGGGTAAAGCGATTTGAAAACGGATTTATCACAGAACCGGTCGTTCTCAGTCCAAACCACACCATTAAAGACGTTGATATGCTCAAAGAGATGTATGGTTTTTCCGGTATACCGATTACGGAAGACGGCACGTTAGACTCAAGACTGGTTGGTATTGTTACGAAGCGGGATACCGACTTCGAAGAGGACCGTAATAAGAAGTTGAAAGATGTAATGACTACCCAACTGGTTACCGCGCCTGCTGGGATATCTCTGGCGGAGGGTAACAGAATCCTTAAGGAGAGTAAAAAGGGGAAATTGCCGCTCATTGATAAGCAGGGACGATTGGTATCGCTCATGAGCCGGACCGATTTGCTCAAGAACATCGACTTCCCCTATGCGTCAAAGAATAAGGATAAACAGCTTATCGTGGGGGCAGCGCTCTCTACGCGAGAGGAAGACAAGGAACGCCTTGCTGAACTGGCAAGGGCTGGCTTGGATGTCGTGGTAATAGATTCTTCTCAGGGAGATTCTGTTTTTCAGATTGGTATGATTAAGTACATTAAAAGTAAGTATCCGCAAATTGATGTCATTGGTGGAAATGTTGTTACTGCAAAACAGTGCAAATCATTGATCGATGCTGGTGTCGATGCCCTTCGTATTGGCATGGGGAGTGGTTCAATCTGTATTACCCAGGACACCCTTTCTGTAGGGCGGGCGCAGGGTTCTGCCGTTTATCATACGGCGAAATTCTCACGGGAATACGGAAATATTCCCGTTATTGCCGACGGTGGTATTGCGCATATCGGGCATATTGTAAAGGCATTGTCTCTCGGTGCCAGCACGGTTATGATGGGCGGTTTGCTTGCCGGTACAAGTGAATCACCCGGCGAATATTTTTATGAAGGCGGCGTCCGCGTGAAGAAGTATAGAGGTATGGCATCTCATGAGGCGATGGAAAAAGGAGGCGCTAAGCGTTACATGTCCGATAAAGACCGGATAAAGGTCGCGCAGGGTGTTTCTGGCACCGTTGTAGACAAAGGTTCTGTCGTTCACCTCGTTCAGTATCTGATGCAAAGTTTACTGCATTCATTTCAGGAACTTGGGTGTAAAAATATTCAGGAACTCCACAAAGGACTCGCTGACGGGACACTCCGCTTCGAAAGGCGTTCACAATCCGCCCAAATTGAGGGAAGCGTCCACAATCTCTATTCCTTCAAGGAACCACACCTGGGTTTATTGCGTATGAACCGGTAGGTGCATTGGCTCGTGCATGTTTGCGAACAGAGAGAGGGATTTACTCTGTACAAGTGACATACATAGCAGCGCAGCATAGCCGCACCAAAACGATACTTAATTACTCTCTTGGATATTAAACAAAGCGCCCTTGAAATTGTAAAGGTTCTGCATGCCCACGGCTACAAGGCATTTTTTGCCGGTGGGTGCGTGCGCGATATGATCATGGGTCATGAATCAGCCGATTATGATATAGCCACGAGTGCCCTGCCTCAGGATATTATGAAACTTTTTGAGCATACCATTCCTGTGGGTATACAGTTCGGCGTGGTCATTGTTGTCAAAGAAGGTTATAATTTCGAGGTTGCCACCTTTCGTTCGGAGGGTGGCTACAGTGATGGAAGGCATCCTGACTATGTTGCCTTTAGCAGCGCCCCTGAGAATGATGTAAAGCGCCGGGATTTTACCATCAATGGCCTCCTTTACGATCCCGTGAGTGATGAGATATTAGATTATGTCGGCGGCAGGGAAGACATTTCACGGGGAATTATCCGTACCATTGGAAACCCCATCGAGCGATTTACCGAAGATAAGTTGCGTATGATACGGGCAGCACGTTTTTCGTGTCGTTTCAATTTCCCTATTCATCCTGAAACAAAACAGGCGATTATTCAGCGTGCGAAACTTATTCATGTTGTGAGCGTCGAGCGCGTACGGGAGGAGTTGGAAAAGATACTTACCGGCGTCAATCCCCATCTTGGCATAAAACTCCTGGATGAATTGCAGCTTTTACAGGAAATACTCCCGGAGGTGTCGCAGATGAAGGGTGTACGGCAGCCTGAAAATTTTCACCCTGAAGGGGATGTCTATGTGCACACCTTGTTGTGTTTATCCAAAATGGAAAAACCAACGTGGACGCTTGCCATGGGTGTATTGCTCCACGATATCGGCAAAACCGTCACGTATGAGGAGTTAGATCGTATCCGGTTCAACCTCCACGAGAAGGTGGGTTCCGATATGGCTGCCAAAGTATGCGACCGGTTAAAAACCTCTTCTGCAGAAAAGGAGCGTATTGTTTGGCTTGTCCTGAAACATTTGTGTTTTAAGGATGCCCAAAAGATGAGATTGAGCAAACTCAAAAGGCTCTTTGCGGCGGAAGGCTATCCGGAACTGGCAGAACTATGCAGGATTGATGCCCTCGCAAGCAGTGGTGATCTGTCTGATTACCTTTTTTGCCAGGAGATGTTCAGTAAACTATCCCATGAGGAGGTCAGGCCAAAACCCCTTATTACAGGCCATGATTTAATTGACCTGGGGCTGAAACCGGGACCGCTCTTTAAAGATATTTTGACAAAGATAGAAGACGAACAATTGGAAGGTATTTTAACAACAAAGGATGCAGCCCTTGAAAGGTTAAGGGTGTTAATCAGACAAGTTATTTAAATGTCGAGAAAATTCTCATAATTTACAAAAGATGAATGTTATAATGGGGAGAAACATTGTGAAACATATTGTTGTGACTACGGATTTTTCTACAGAGGCCGAATCAGCATTTGATTATGCAAAGGAACTTGTTCAACTCATAGGAAAAGATACATGTAACATTACGCTTTTAAAAGTAATAGATGAAGTAGCCCCATCAAACATCGCCTTTGAATTTGGGTTGGCAATTGCGGACAGAAAAAGTATGGCAGGGAAACTTCATAAACGTGCGGAAGAGAAAATCAAAGAAATAGCAGAAAAACATTTTGCCGGTTTCTCTTTCAAAACAGTAGTGATCAACCCCTTAAAACCCGTATATCAGGAAATAGTGGAATTTGCAAAAACTCACAATGTGAACCTTATTATAATGTCAACGCACGGGCGAACCGGGGTAAAGCATTTTTTATTGGGAAGTGTAGCCGAACGGGTAGTGCGTCAATCGCCGTGTCCCGTTGTGATTGTTCCCGTGCAATTGTCTAAAGGGATTTGAATGTTAGTACTCTCAATTAAGCATTACACAGATAATAGAGCCAGTGATCCTTTATTGTATTCAAAGTAGACTGATCCACGGCTTCTTTTCCATTCAGG